>CAYVSR010000208.1:0-5623 GCA_964453125.1 uncultured Phycisphaeraceae bacterium
CGAGGGGTTCACCGGCCCGCGCAGCGCCGTCATCCCGCGATCGCGCAGCCAGGCGCCTGCGGCGTCGAAGAGCGCGCGGGCGACGGCGGGGTCGTTCACGCACTCGAATGACCCGAAGAACCCGAGGCGCTCGTTGTACTTCTCGTTGTGCACGCGGTTCACGAGCACGAGCAGGCGCCCGACCGCCCGGCCGCCCCGCTCGGCGAGAAGCGTCACGGCGTCGGCGTTGTCGAAGAACGGGTGATGTCCCCAGCCGAGCATCTGGCGCTCCTGCGCGAGGACCGGCGGCGTCCAGTTGGGGTCTCGGGGGGCGCCGGGCGGGGCGTAGATCGCCCAGGGCAGGCGCTGGAACCTGCGCCGGTCGCGTCGCGAGATGGCCGGTCGGACCACGATGGGCTCGCTCATGCGCGGCGCCCTTCGAGGATGTCGCGGCAGATCGCCGCGATGTTGACGGCGGCCGAGGCGTTCTGCACCGGCATGAGCCGGCGCATCTCGTCCATCCCGAAGTCGGAGTGCGTTTCCTTGCCCAGCGCCAGGCCGACGAAGGCGGTGGAGGAGAACCGGGTGATCAGCACGTCGCAGTTGGCGATCATCTCTTCGGCGCTGCCGGTCGCGTAGACGAGGGCGCCGGGCGCGTGGGCGTGGATCTCGCCGGTCGCGCGACGCACGCGCTCGTTAGGGTGCAACTTGAAACTAAGGGGTCGGCCCCGCGCGATCTCGACCGCTCGCTTGATGAAGGCCCTGCGATCCTCGGCGCGGAACACCTCACGAAGCGGCGAGGTGCACACGAGCACGTAGCCGTGGTGCGGGAAGGTGTTGGCGCGGTAGCGCTGGCAGTCGTCGAAGTTCGGTATGCCGGTGACCGCGATCTTCCCGGGTCGCACGCCCTTGCGGAGGAAGAACTCGCGGTAGCCCTCGCTCGCGACGCAGAACACGCGGTAGGCGTCGCTGAGCCCGGTCGCCGCGGTGCCCGCCAGCCAGCGGGGCAGGAAGCGGAACCGCGTGACGAGGCGGTGTGCGAACGTCTCCGGGTCGGTGACGCCCTCCTGGACCAGCAGGATCGCCGTGTTCCGGATGTTCCGCTGCAGGTAGACGTCCGAGCACGTGACGGCGAGGTCGTACGGCCCCTTCCTGCCCCGGTCATCGATCTCGAGGCCCTGTTCCTGCAGATAGCGCCGGCACCGGCTCGCGAGCTTGTGGCCGATGATGGTGAACTCCATCAGGCGCAGCCTTCGGAAGAGTTCGTCCACCCCGTCGCAGTAGAAGGGCGTGAAGGCCTGCTCGTAGTCGGTCAGGCGCAGCGCGATCTGGCGCATCTGCGTCGTCTGGTTCATCGAGCCGCAGACGAAGAGGATCCGCTTCTTCATGCGCCGCGTCCCGCCGGCGTGGGTGGGTGGGGCCGGGTCACGACTCGCGGTCCCATCTGGTCACGAACGCGCCGGCGATGAAGACCAGCGCGGCGCACGCGCCGGTGATCGCGGCGCAGCGCAGCGCCGCGGGGGCGTCGCCGAAGATCATGGACGCCCGGAGCCCCTCGTTCACGTAGTAGAGCGGCAGCGCCCGGGCGAAGTTCTGGAGAAATCCCGGCATCATCTCGACGGGGAAGAACGTGCCCGAGAGGAACATCATCGGGAAGAGCACGGCGTTCGCCGCGGCGGTGGCGCTCTCGGCGTTCCGTGCGAGCGGGGTGAGCATCATGCCGATGCCCACGAACGCGAAGACCTCGAGGACGACGTACAGCGGGAGCCAGCCGTTCAACCGAAGCCGGACGTCGAACACGGCGTAGGCGACCAGCAGGATCGCGGCAGTCGAGACGACCGCGAGGATCAGCTGGTACAGGATGTTCGAGAGCAGCCAGTCGGCGCGAGTGATCGGCGTGGTGGCCAGCTTGCGGAGGATGCCCTTCTGGCGCAGTTCGGCGTTCGTGTTGAGCGCGCCGGAGAGGCACGAGGTCATCACCGCCATCGCGATGATCCCGGGCACGAAGAACTCGATGAAGCGGTACGGCTTGTCAAGAATCGACCGCTCCGACATGGTGATGAACGGCGGGGCGCCGGACATCTTCTGGTTGGCGGCCGCCACGAAGGCTCGCAGATAGTGCAGCTTGGTGTCCACCGACGTCGAGCTGGGGTCGTAGATGTATGTCACGCCGGCCGACGCGTCGCCATCACGACGGGCGAGCCGGAGGGCTTCCGCCTCGCCGAAGCCGGGAGGGACGACCAGCGCCAGGTTCAGCTTGTGCTGGCGCGCGTACAGCACGGCGTCCACATCGGTCGGCATCGCGAGCGGTCTGAAGACGTCGCCGACGGCCAGCTCCTCGACGAGCCGCGCCGACGCGGCGCTCTGGTCGAGGTCCTGCACGACGAGTTCGAAGCCCAGACGCTCGGCCCTCGAGAAGATCTCGCCGAAGACCAGCACGAGGATGACCGGGAACGCGACGGTGAAGAACATCGCAGACTTCTCGCGGCGCAGGGTCCTGAGCCGCACCGTCAGATTGGCGGCGATGATGCGCGGCGTCATGCGGCCCGCCCTTCGCCGGCGGCGCCGTCGCCCTGATCCCCCGCGGCGACGCGGAGGAATACCTCTTCGAGGTTCGGCTTGCGAACATCCACGCCGGGCAGGGGCGCGCCGGCGGCGCTGATGGCGCTCAGGATCCGCAGGACGGCGTCGCTGTCCCGCACGCGGAGCGTCACGTTCGCGTGGTCATCGGGGGCCGGCGTCAGTCCCAGCGTACGCAGCTCCTCGAGCGCGCGAGCGCTCACGGACTTGAGCGTGAGCCACACGTAGTTCGCGTTTCGCTCCACCAGTTGTGCGGGCGAGCCCGTGGCGACGATCTTGCCCCTCGAGATGATCGCCACGGTGTCCGCGAGCAGTTCGGCCTCCTCCATGTAGTGCGTCGTGAGAAAGACCGCCTTGCCCCGGCGTTTCAGCCCGAGCAGGACGTCCCACATCGCGCGCCGGGCGTGCGGATCGAGGCCCGTTGTCGGCTCGTCGAGGAAGACCACCTCGGGGTCGTTCACCAGCGCGATCGCGATCCCCAGCCGCTGCTTGAGCCCCCCCGAGAGCCTCATGAACTGCACGTCGCGCGTGTCGCCGAGGCCCGTGAGGTCGAGAAGCGCTTCGACATCCGCGTGCGACCGGCCGAACAGCCTCGCGTAGTACCGGAGGCTCTCCCGGACCGTGATGCGGTCGAAGGAGTTGAAGTTCTGCGGGAGGACGCCGATGCGCGGGACGATGCCGCGTTTGTTCGTCGTGACGTCCATCCCGAGGACGAGCGCTCTTCCGGAGGTGGGCGCGCGGACGGTCTCGATGATCTCGACGGTGGTGGTCTTGCCGGCGCCGTTCGTTCCGAGGAATGCGAACACCTCGCCCCGCTTGACCGTGAAGGAGACGTCGTCCACCGCGGCGAGATCGCCGTAGCGCTTCGTCAGTGACTCGACCACGATGGCGTTGTCGTCGGCGCGGGTCATGGTGCGCTGGGTCGTCTCCCTGGGGCGCCGGCGGGGCGCCCGGCGTCTACAGGCGCGCCATCTCGTCGGCGATCGCGCCGACCGTGTCGCGGACCTGGGTCTCGGTGTGGTTGGTCGTGATGAAGAATCGCAATCGGGCGGAGCGCTCGGGCACGGCGGGGTGCAGGATGGGCTGGACGTTGACGCCGCGTTCGAGCAGCGCCCGCGCCAGGCGCAGGCTCTTGACGGAGTTCCCGACGATCACCGGGATGACGGGCGCGCCCTCCGCCAGGCCGGTGTCGAGCCCGCGCTCTCTGGCGAGGCGGAGAAAGAGCGCCGACAACTCGCCGAGTCGCGCCACGCGCCAGGGCTCGGCCCCGAGCGCGGTCAGCGCGGCGAGCGCAGCCGCCGCGTTGGGCGGAGAGAGTCCGACGCTGTAGACGAACCCCGGGGCGGTGTAGGCGAGATACTCGATGAGCTGGGCCGACCCGGAGAGGTACCCGCCGCAGCTGGCGAGGGACTTGGAGAGCGTGCCCATCCACAGATCGACGTCGGCTCGGGCGGTTCCCCAGCGCTCGCCGATGCCGCGGCCTGTCGCCCCCATGGTCCCCAGGGAGTGCGCCTCGTCGACCAGCATCAGCGCCTTGTGCTTCCGCTTCAGCTCGACGAAGCGCGGGAGCTCGGGAGAATCGCCGTCCATGCTGTAGACGCCCTCGATGGCGATCAGCGCCCGGCGATAGGAGGGTCGCGCCTCGGTGAGGAGCGCGTCGAGGGCCCGCCAGTCGTTGTGCGCGAAGGCGCGGCGGGTCGCGCCCGACAGCTGCGCGCCCTGGATGATCGAGTTGTGCGCCAGCGCGTCGTAGACGATGAGGTCTTCGGGCCCGAAGAGATGCCCGATGGTCGTGACGTTCGTGGCGTGGCCAGAGACGAACACGAGCGCCGCTTCGGTCCCGAGGAAGGCGGCCAGCGCTTGTTCCAGGTCCCGATGCACCTGCTTCTCGCCGGACACCAGCCGGCTCGCGCCCGCGCTGGCGCCGTACCGGTCGACCGCGGCCTTGGCGGCGGCGGCGACCCGCGGGTCGTGCGCCATGCCGATGTAGTCGTACGCGCAGAAGTTGATGAGGTCCTGCCCGTCGACGCGCGCGACGCTCGCCGAACGGTTCCCGCCCTGGTCGGCGCGGAAATAGGGATTGTCGCCCGCGACCGCCCGGAGCATGCGCTCGTAGCGCTTCAGTTCCACGCACTCGGGGAACAGCGTGGGCTCGTAATGCGCGGGCGGGACCCGGCCGCCGGGGGCGCCGGCGCGCGGATGCCCGCTCAGCCTCTGCTGCACCGCGCGTGCCACGTCGCCCAGCGTCTGCGCGGCGTTGAACTCCGCGTCGGGGAGCCGGCACGCGAAGGCGCGTTCCAGCGTGGCGGCAAGCTCCACGCGCCGCAGGGAATCGAGCCCGATGGCCGCGAGGGAAGTCTCGGGCGTGACCTCGGACAGCGCCGCGCCGCCAAGGGCGAGGGCGTGCTGGCAGACCGTGGCGAGCACGAGAGATTCGGGCGAGCGCTCCACGGGATCCACGCCGGCCGCGCGGTGGTGCTCGGCCAACGCCTTGAGTTCGCCCGCGAGAAACGCGGCGCGGCAGGCGCGGCGCTGGACCTTGCCGCTCGAAGTCTTCGGGATCGTGCCGCAGCGCACCAGCACGATCGTGTCCGGCGCCAGCCCGTGGGCATCGAGCGTCGCCTCGCGACATGCGCTGAGCGCGGGCGTGAGGTCCGTTTCGGCGGTGCGGGTCGCTTCCTGCACCAGCACGAGCCGCTCGCTCCCGCGGTCATCCACCGCGAACGCGGCCCCGAGACCGGCCTCCAGCAGCGGGTGGCTCGCGCGGGCGGTGGCTTCGAGGTCCTGGGGATGATGGTTCAGGCCGCGGACAATGAGCAGGTCGTCTTCGCGGCCGACGACGTACAGGTGACCCTCCGAGACGAACCCGAGGTCGCCGGTGCGCAGGAACGGGCCCTCGCCGGTGTTTGCGAGGTGCGCATCGAACGATCGGCGCGTCTGCGCGGGCTTGCGCCAATACCCCTGTCCGACCGAGGCTCCGGCGATCCAGATCTCGCCCACGCGCCCGGGGGCGGCCTTCGCGCATGTGCGCGAATCGACGATCACCAGCCGCCCGTCGCCCACC
>CAYVSR010000209.1:0-5598 GCA_964453125.1 uncultured Phycisphaeraceae bacterium
GGCGCGTCGTGTCTTCGGACCCGGGCGGCATCCCGCGCCCTCAACTTGACCCGCGCCGTCCGCGGCTTACCCGAGTGGTCCCCGTCCGGGCTCGCCCGGGTCCGGGGAAGGCATCGGGGCCGTAGCTCAGTTGGGAGAGCGCTTGCATGGCATGCAAGAGGTCGCCAGTTCAACCCTGGTCGGCTCCACTTCGAGGCCCCGCGATCCGGACCGGATCGCGGGGCCGTTTGCTTTGACGGGCCGGTCCGGGCGGGGCCCCGCAAGATGACCGGGGGTTCACGCCTGAATCACCCCGATCGGTGCGCGCGGGACGCATGCTCTCTCGGCGGAGGGCGCCCGATCTGGGCGCGCCGCTCGGAGGCATCGTCATGGCGACATTGGTCTGCAAAGTACTCGGCGCGGCGCTGCTCATCGCCGGCGTGTGGGGCTTCATCGACGGCGAACGCGTCCTGATCTTCCACGTGAACACGGCGCACAACGTGGTGCACGTGCTGTCCGGCCTGACGGCGCTGGCCTGCGGGTTCGCCGGGGAGCGGCCGGCGCGCGTGTTCTCTTGGGTCTTCGGCTCGGTCTATCTGCTCGTGGCGGCGCTGGGGTTCGCGGGGGTCGCGCCCGTGATCGACCTGCTGCACCTCAACGGGCCGGACAACTGGCTGCACGTCGCGATCGGCGGGGCGTTCGTCGCCGGCGCCGCGATCCGGCCGACCGCCCTGCGCCGGACGTTCGGCGGCGCGCCGACACCCCGGGGCGACGCGCACGGCGCCGCGTAGCAGGCTCGCGGGAAGCTGGGTCGGTCCGCAACACTTCAGAAGGAGGAACAGGCATGCCGCGCGCATGGTCGAAGAAGGATGAGCGGCAGTACAAGCACATCGTCGAGAGCGAAGGCCAGGAGGGCCGCTCGGCCAAGGTCGCCAAGCGGATCGCCGCGGCGACGGTGAACAAGCAACGCGCCAAGGAAGGCCGCACGAAGACCGTGGGACGCGCGAAGACCAAATCTGCGGCCGGCGCCGTGCGTTCCCGCGCGAGGTCCGCGTGACGCCCGCCGGCGGCGTGCGCGCGAGCGCATCGGGCGAGAGGCCCCTGTGGTTCGACGGCGCGCTCGCGCTGGAGCGGCCGGCGTTGGCCGATGACGCCGAGGCCGATGTGTGCGTGATCGGCGCCGGCATCGCCGGGCTGTGCTGCGCGTACTTTCTGGCCAAGGACGGCGCCCGGGTCATCGTGCTGGAGGCGCGCTCGATCGGCGCGGGTGAAACCGGGCGCACCACGGCGCACCTCGCCACGGCGCTCGACGACAGGTACTTCGAGATCGAGCGGTCGCACGGCGTCGAAACGGCCCGCGTGTGCGCCCAGAGTCACGGCGCGGCGATCGACGCGTACGAGCGCGTGGCGCTCGATGAGTCCATCCCCTGCGCCTTCGAGCGCGTCGACGGCCACCTCTTCGAACCGCCGGGCGAGTCTCGCGACGTGCTCGGTCGCGAGCTGAACGCGGCGCTGCGCGCGGGCGTGGCGGGCGTCGAGCGGCTGAACCGCACGCCCGCGTTCCACTCGGGCGAGTGCCTCCGATTCCCCGGGCAGGCGACGCTGCACCCGCTGCGATTCCTGAGCGGGCTGGCCGCGGCGGCCGAGCGCCTGGGCGTGCGCATCCGCACGGGCTCGCGCGTCGCCATGCTGAAGGCCGGCAAGCCGCTCGAGGCGCTCACGACCGGCGGCGCCACGGTCCGGGCGCGAGCGGTGGTCGTCGCGACCAACACCCCGTTCAACGACCTGATCGCGCTGCACACCAAGCAGACCGCGCACCGTTCGTACGCGGTCGCCTTCCGCGCGCCCGAGGGCGCCATCGCGCGCGGCCTGTACTGGGACACCTCGCAGCGCCCCGGCGACACCTCGGGCGCCTACCACTACGCGCGCGTCTCGGCCGACCCGGGTGGCGAGGGCGACCTGGTCATCGTCGGCGGCGAGGACCACCCGACCGGCGACGACGGGTTCGGCGGCGTGCGCTGGCTGCGCCTCGAAGAGTGGGCGCGGGCCCGCTGCCCGTCACTCGGCCCGGAGCAGCGCCGCTGGTCTGGGCAGGTGTTGGAGCCAGCGGACGGCGTCGCGTTCATCGGGCGCAACCCGGGCGGCCCCGAGGGCGTCTTCGTGGTGAGCGGGGATTCGGGGATGGGAATGACGCACGCGATGATCGCCGGGCTGATGCTCCCATCGCTGGTCGCCGGTCGCGATCACCCCTGGGCGGCGACGTACGAGCCGAGCCGCAAACCCCTGCACGATCTCGGCGAGTTCTCGCGCCAGGCGCTGCGCGTCGCGGCGCGATACACCGACTGGCTGACGCCCGGCGCGAGCCCGGAGGAGATCGCTCCGGGCGAGGGGAAAGTGGTCCGGCGCGGGGTCTCGCTCGTGGCGATGCATCGAGACGCGGGCGGCGAGCTGCACGCGTGCAGCGCAGTCTGCCCGCATTTGGGCGGCGTTGTGCGCTGGAACGGCGCGGAGAAGTCGTGGGACTGCCCGTGCCATGGCTCGCGGTTCGACGCGAGTGGTCGCACGCTGAACGGCCCCGCGAACCGGGTTCTTTCGCCCGAGACGCCGGAGGCCAAGCGCCCGAACGAGGCCGCCGCGTTGTGAGCCTGCGGGCGTCGTTACGAACGCGACTCGGACCTCATGCGCCCGTTGTCGGCGCTGTGCGTGGCGGCGCGGGCCGCGTCCATCAGCGTGTCGAGGGTGCGGACGATGCGCAGGCCGCGCACGGCGAACCGGGCCAGGCGCCCGGGGCCGATCACCACGACCGCCGCGACGGAGAGCGCGCCCAGGGTGAGCAACGGGCTTGATTCGATGGCGCGCCGCACGCCGAGCGCTTCGAGGGCCGACGCCACGCCCGGCGCCGGCGGCGCGGGGGGCGCCTCGGCGCGGTCTTCGGCGGCGTCCTGTTCGCGGCGGCGCCGACCGGCGCGGACGAGCGCGCGCATGACCGCGCGGACCAAGAGCGCGACGCCCGCGAGCAGCGCCAGTTCGCCTCCGAGCACGACCAGCGCCCCGGAGACGCCCCACTGGCGGTGGGCTTCCACGGCGCCGAGCGCGACGAGGCGGCCGAGCGCGCCGAGCGTCGCGGCGGCGGCAAACGCGATCAGCGCAGCGGACATGGCGGAGCGTCGCAGCCCCGAGGCAATGTCGCCGGGCGCGTGGTGGTCGGCCATGTCGAGTGTCCGTGGCGGCTGCGCGCGGCGCGAACTGGCCCGCGCACGGCGCCTCAGCGCTTGAGCATCCAGATCGCGAGGCGGGACACCACGGCGCCGGCCCCCGCCGCGAGAAGGATGGTCGTGATGGGGCGATCGCCGGCGCGCTTGGCGAGGGCCTGGTGGGCCTCGTCCGCGCGTTCGCGCGTGTGGTCGACCATCTCGCGCGTTCGTTCGCTCACGGCGCCCATGCGTCCGCCGATGAGGGCCGTGAAGTCCCTGCGCAGCGCCGCGATGTCGTTGTGCAGGGCGTCGATCGGGTCGGCGGTGCGTCCGCGGTGGTTGCCGTTGTTGCTCGCGCTTCGCATGGAGGATCCCTTCGTTCGGCTTGCGCCAGCGCGTGGCTTCGGGGCCCCCTCGCGTCCGCGCTTCGCCTTGCGTTTGTTCTCTGAATCGGGGGACTTGGCTGGGTTGTTCAAACTCTCTCCTCGCACTGATATTCGGCGGCGCTGGCGAGGGGGCGGTGACCGGGGGGTGAATCCGCGCTCATTTTCCGCCAGGGGGGCGCGTGCGTCGCGGTGGTCCCCGGCTCGCGAGGCGGCGGGGCGTCCGGCTTTGGGCTTTCTTCGGCGACCATGCGCTCGACGCGCAGGGCCACGATCCGCACCAGCACGCCGAGGAACGCGAGCGTCGCTGCGATGCACAGGACGTCCCACACC
Source organism: uncultured Phycisphaeraceae bacterium (assembly GCA_964453125.1). Classification (GTDB taxonomy): domain Bacteria; phylum Planctomycetota; class Phycisphaerae; order Phycisphaerales; family UBA1924; genus CAYVSR01. The sequence continues at coordinate 3,890 of CAYVSR010000209.1, forward strand.
GGGCCGTGGGGGCGCTGCGTGAGGAACGCGACGTATCCAAGCGTCAGCGAGAGCGCCAGCAACGCAATGGCCAGGATGGCGAGCACCGCACCTCTCAGTGGAACGGGCGGGCGTGAAACGACGCCCCGTGGGCGCATGAATCGAGATTCATGCGAGCGACTCCATCGGGCGCTCGCCGGGCTCGCGGTGCAGCGCGGCGACGAACTCGCACCCTCCGTTGGGCGGGGTGAGCACGCTCAGCGTCCCGCCGTGGGCCTCCGCGATGCCCAGAGCGATGGAGAGGCCGACGTCGTACCCACGGTTGCGGAGCGCGGGCGCGGGCTGTTGGGGCTGGGCGTATCGGTCGAAGAGCGCGGCGACCGACGCGGGGGGCACCGGCGGGCCGGAGTCGCGCACGCGGATGTCGCAGGACCCGTTGCGTGCCGCGGCGCTGACGAGGATCTGCGAGCCGGCGGGGCTGCAGCGCACGCCGTTGCGGATCAGGTTCTCCACCATGATGCGGAGGAGGTCGATCTCGCCGACGATCTCGAGGGCGGGCTGGTCCGGCGCGAGAAGGGGCACGACTGTCACGCCTCGCTTCACCGCGGCTTCGCGCGAGGTGACGACGGCGTCCATGATGAGGTCGTTGACGGGGGAGGCGCGGAGCCCGGCGGCGCCGGCGCCCCCGCCGCGGAAGCGGGTGAGCAGGAGGAGGCTCTCGACCATGCGTCCGAGAAAGCGCATCTCTTCGGCGACGCTGCGCGCGAACGCGAGGGCGGCGGGGTTGAGTTCCGCGTGGGTGAGGGTCTGGGCCTCGATGAGCAGCACGGCGATGGGCGTCTTGAGTTCGTGCGAGACGCTGGCGATGAAGCGGTCCTGGGCGTGGAGCGCGCGCGCGAGGCGGTCGCGCGCCTCGTGCAGGTCGGACTCGAGCGCCGCGAGTTCCTTGGTGAGGGCGGCGGGCGTGGGATCGGCGGCGGGCCCCGCGGGCGCCTCGGGCCACATGGACGCGGTGACCTTGCGGAGGTGACGGAGCGGGGCGACGGCCTTGCCGGCGATGACCCACCCGGCGACGAACGCCGCGAGCACGCCCGCGGGCGCGGTGAACAGCAGGACGCGGCTGGAGAGGGCGATGAGCTCCTCGAAGTACCCGTCGGTCGAGACGACGGCGAGAACAAGACGGCTGCCGTCGGGGGCGTGCAGGGAACGCAGGCCGACGCGGTGACCGGGGTCGTGATCGAGCGGCGAGCCCGACAGACGGACGCGGTACGCGTCCACGGGGGAGAGCGAGTCCTTGCCTGGCAGGCGGGCGAGCGTGTCGCCCAGACGCGCCGGGCGGCGCGACGACGCGAGCAGGCGGCCCTCCGCGGCGTAGATGGCGAGCGCGCTGCTCTCGCCCATGAAGGGCAGCGAGTTGACGCGGTCGAGGGCCTCGTCGGTGAGCGGGAATCCCGCGGCGCGGAGGGACGACTCGAGTCGCTCGGTGCGGGCGCCGATGCGCTCGACGAAGAAGTGATCGACGACCCGGCGGTTGTAGAGCAGGATGATGACGAGAAGGCTGCAGTAGACGACCGCGGCGACCGAGGCCATCCAGATCGTGAGCCGGAGGCGGAGCGACGCCTTGTGGCGGGGCGCGACCGTGTCCGGCGCCTCGGTCATCCCTCCTCGCCCAGCACGCCGAAGCGGTAGCCGACGCCCTTGAGCGTGTGGATCAGTTCCTGCTCGTAGCC
>CAYVSR010000210.1:0-5554 GCA_964453125.1 uncultured Phycisphaeraceae bacterium
CGCGCCCGGGCGCTCGAGCGTCGCGACGCGCGCGAACCCGCGGTTGATGCGCCCGGCGGCGCGCACGTGGCCGGGGCTATCGAACGGGTGTGGATCGAGCAGGCGCGCGATCGACCCCGTGGCAGGCTCGGGCCGGAAGCGGCGCACCGCGAAGGGCCGCTCGAATCCCAGCAGCAGCGCGCCGCCGGGCTCGATCGCGATCCCTTCGGCATCCTCGGGCGGGCGCGCCGCGCTCCCCACACCTTCGATCGTCACCGTCACGGCGCGCGACGGCGCATCGATCGCCACGCGCAGCGTGTACACCCGCGGCTCGTCTTTGTCGTCGCTCACCGCGAACCAGCGGTCGTCCGACGCGCGCCACGCCAGGCCCGAGAGCCCGCCGACACGCCGCTTGTCGCCTTCCAGTTTCGCGCTGATCCCCCCCTCGCCCACGTACTCGATGCGCGCCGAAGCGGGCGCCGGGCCGTCGTCACGCGCGAGCGCCGCGCACGAAGCCCACGCGAGCGCAACAGGCGCAAGGATCAGCGCCCGCACGCCGGCGCCTCCCACGGAAACCCGGCCGGCGCCTCGCCCGGTCGCTCGCCCAGCCACGCGCACAGCCACTCGAACGCGTCCACCAGCCGCGGCCCGGGCCGGTTGAACATCTGCGAGCCATCCACCACCGCCACCCTTCCCGACGCAAACGCGGGGAGCGAACGGAACCAATCCTCGCGCGCCAGCGTCTCCGTCTCGCCCAGCGCCTGCGAAAGCGTCAGGCCGCAGGGGCAGACGATCACCGCCTCGGGCGCGCTCGCCACGATCTCATCGTGCGTCACGCGACGGGACTTGGGCGCCCCGGGCGTCGACGCCGCCGAGCCGGACCCGTCCGCCCCCGCGCCCGCCCCGGCATGCAGCGCGCTCCGCGAGACCGCCGCCGCGCCCGTCGGGTTCAGCGGGTGCGTGGCGCCCGCGCGTTCGATCAGCTGCGGCGTCCAATGCCCCCCGACAAACGGCGGGTCGGTCCATTCCAGGAACAACACGCTCGGGCCGTCCGCAAACGGGTTGACGTGCCCCGAGGCGGTGTCCATCCGCTCGCGGAGCGCCGCGACGGCCTCTTCGGCGGCGCGCGCCAGCCCGATCGCCGCGCCAACCCGCGCCACGTCGTCCAGCACGTCTTCCAGCGTCGCCGGATTCAGGCTCAATACCTCGGGGCGCGAGGGCATGCGTGCCGCTGCCCGGCGCACCGCGGCCAGATCGATCGAGCACACCTCGCACAGGTCCTGGGTGATGATCAGGTCGGGCCGGAGCCCCGCGAGCCCCTCTTCGTCGAGCGAGTAGAGCGATTTGCCCGACGCCAAGGCCTCGGACACCGCGCGATCGACCCCAGCGCTGCCCAGCGCCGCGTAATCCGTGGCCTGACGGGTCAAGGCGGGGCGATCGGCGACGCCGTGCGGGTGGTCGCACTCGTGCGAGCGGCCGACGAGTTCGACCCCGGCGCGCCTCCCCTCGGAACCGAGGATGAGGCAGAGCGTCTCAGTCGCGGACGGGAGCAGGCTGACGACGCGCATAGCGCCGATGCTAGCCGGGCCGGTCTCGGCGCGGCCCCGGCGCCCTGCGCGCCGCGGGCGTCTGTGGTACAAGTCAGAGGCGGAGCAACACCATGCCGCGAGATTCGAGCGAGGCGCACCCGATGGATCGACCGACGCCCGGCGCGACGCCCACCAGGGGGGACCGACGCGTGTGCGGCGCCCTCGCGCTCGTGATCGCCGCGGGCGCGTGCTGGCCCGCCGCCCCGCGCGCGGCGCTGGCGCAGTCCGACGAGCAACAGGCCCAGCAGGGCGGCCCCGAAGAGCAGCAGCCCGGCGGCCAGGACGACCCGCCCGCGCCCGCCCAGCCCGCAACACAGCCCGCCGGCGCTGAGCCCGGCGGTCTACGCAGCCTGTGGAAGGGCATTCGGGGCAACCAGCCCGCGCCCAGCGCCGTGCAGCCGCAGCCCGGCGCGCCCGGCGCGCAGCCGCCCGCGCTGCAGGCGCCCGCGGGGGCCGCGCCGCAGGCCGCGCCGGTCGCGAAGGGCAAGCCCGGCGACATCGTGCCGATCCCCGCGTTCGCGGAGGACGTGGACCTCTTCGCGCTCGCGGAGTGGGTCGCGAAGTACCTCGACATCAACATCTTCATCGACCCCGCGCTCGCGGGGCACACCGTCCGCTTCACGGGCCCGATGCAGATCAAGCACGAGGACCTCCTCGACCTGCTCGACTTCCTGCTCGAAGAGCAGGGCTTCGGCCTCGTGCGCGAGCGCGAGGGGTGGTACTCCATCCGCGCCGCGGGCGACGTCAAGGTTCGTCCCGGCACGGACGAATTCGCCACCACACGCGTGATCTTCACCCCCCTCGTCCGCCCGTCGTCCATCCAGGCCGCGGTCACCGGCGCCGTCTCGCGCGCCACCGGCGGCGCCCCGGGCGCGCCCGGCGGCTCGTCCAAGATGACCTTCGTTGACGAACTGGGCGCGATCATCATCACCGACACGCCGCGGACCATCCGGCAGGTCGAGGCGATCGTCGATCTCATCGTCAAGGAGTTCGCGGCGCTCCCGCTGCACCGATTCGAACTCATCCACCTCAGCGCCGAGGTCGCACGCTCGCGCATCGTCATGCTCACCGGCGGCGGCGGGGGCGCCGGCCCGGGAAGCGTGGTCGCGAACCCCAACCAGCAGGTCGGCGTGCCCAACCCGCTCACCGGGGGCTCGCTCAGCAGCCTGCGCGACCGCCTGCTCGTCGATGGCTCCAGCAACTCGCTCATCCTCCGCGGCTCAGACCAGGAGGCCGTCACCGTCGCCAGCCTGATCGAGATGGTGGACACCCCCAGCCGCCTGATCGGCAAGCGCTACCCGGCGGGCCCAGCGTCCGCGACGATCGCGGGCATCGGCGAGTCGGAGGGGCTGGGCGCCGTGACGCAGGGGCAGTCGACGGGGCGCAACAACTCGGCCCTCGGCCTCGCGCAGATGCAGATGCAAATGCAGATGGGCGGGCGCTCGACGACCGGGGCCTCGAGCGAGGGCTCGCGGTTCATCGTCGAGGACGACGCGTTCTTCTACTTCGGCACGGACGAGCAGCACAAGCGCGTCGAGTCGCTGGTGGCGACGTACGCCGACCAGGCCCGCGCCGCGCGCGTGGTGGTCGAGCTGTACAAGCTCAAGCACGCCAACGCGGAGGACGTCGCCGAACTGCTCAACTCACTCCTCGAGCGCGCGGACCAGACCTCGCAGACGCCGTTCCTCCCCGGGCAGGACAACCGCGGGCGCACCGGCTCGAGCCGCACGCGCAACCGCGCCGCCGCCTCGCAGGACGAATCGACCGCCGCCCGCTCGCGCGCCGCCGCGGCCAACCTCACGGGCGAGCCCTCGTCGTCGAGCGAAACGGGAGGCGAGGGCGAGGGCATCAGCCTGACGCCGACCGAGGACATCGCGATCTACCCGGACGTCGCCCGCAACCAGCTGATCGTGAAGGCCCCGGTGCGCCAGCAGGAGGAGATCGCGGCGATCATCACGAAGCTCGACGTCCGCCGCCCGCAGGTCTACCTCGAGGCCAAGATCGTCGTGGTCAACGCGACGGAGAACTTCCAGTTCGCGGTCGAGACGCAGTTCACGCCCGGGCAGGCGGCGCTGTTCACCAACTTCGGCCTCACCACCGCGGGCGCCGCGGTGCCCCCCGGCCAGGCCGCGCAGTCGGCGCGCAACGTCGCCACCGGCCTGGGCGGCCTCACCGCGGCGATCATCAAGAGCGATTACGTGCCGATCGTCATCAACGCGCTGCAGCGCGTGGGCGACACGCGCATCCTCTCGAACCCGCAGCTCCTCGTGAACGACAACGAGGAGGCGGAACTCATCTCCGTCCGCGAAGAGCCCTTCGCCCAGACCGTGCAGGGCACCAGCACCACGCAGACCTCGCAGGGCGGCGTGGCCGAGGCCGGCACGAAACTCACCGTCACGCCGCAGATCTCCGACGCGGGCCTGCTGAACCTCGAGTACGCCGTCGAACTCTCGACGTTTCTCGCGAGCACCGGCACCGCGGGGCTGCAGCCGCCCAAGCAGAAGGAAAACTATAAGAGCGTGGTGACGCTGCCGTCGGACGCGACGATGGTCATCGGCGGCCTGACCACCGAGAACCTGCGCAAGAGCGTGCAGAAGGTGCCCCTGCTGGGCGACATCCCGATCATCGGCGAACTGTTCAAGAGCACGACGAAGGACACCACCCGCGCCACGATCTACGTGTTCATCCGCCCCGTCATCGTGCGCGACCCCAACTCGGGCGACCTGCGCCTGCTGACCAAGGGCCCGATGGACGAGATGAAGGTCGCGCCCGACACGCCCACCCTCGAGCCCGCGCGCATCCCGATCTCGTCCGGCGGCTTGGGCGCGCCGCCGCCCCGCCCCGGCGCTGGCAAGCGCGACGACCTCGAACTCACGCCCGTCGGTTCGGGCGAGCGGGAATGAGCCAGAACCCCGGCAAGCCCGGCGCCCCCGGCGCGCGCCCCGCCGGCAAGGGCCCTGCCCAGGTCTTCGACGCCCCCGCCGCACGCGAGGCCCAGCGCGTCGCCGAGATGTTCGGCGCGCTTCCCGTCCGCGCCGACCAGATCTCCCAGTTCGGCGCACTCCCCGGCGCGGACGACGAGCCCTGGGACGTTCTCCTCTCCACCATCGGGCTCGAAGAGCACGCCGCCCTCCAGCGCCTCGCCGAGCAGTGCGGCGTCGCGTTCGAAGCCGAGCCCACCCCCCACGCCAGCGCCGAGGCCTTCTACGAGAAGGTCCCCGCCGGCCTCGCTCGGCGCCGTCAGGTCGCCGGCCTCTCCGAAGAGCACGGCGTGATGACCGTGGCCGCGGCGCAGCCCATGCAGCCCGCGGTGTTTGCGTCGCTCGAGCGCCTGCTGGGCATGCCCATCCGGCTGGTGTTCTCGCCGCGGGCGCAGGTCGGCAACCTCATCAACCGCGGATACGAGCGCAAGCAGGACCTCGTCGCCGAGATCGTCGAGGACATGCCCCTCGACGACCGCGCGATCCAGAGCGCCGCGGGCTCGGTCTCGCAGGCGACGGACCTGCTGCAACTCGCGAGGCAGACGCCCGTCATCCGCCTCGTGAACATGATCCTGTTCGAGGCGCTCCGCCGGCGCGCTTCCGACATCCATATCCACCCGCTCGAAGGCAAACTGGTCATCCGCTTCCGCGTCGACGGCATGCTCAGCGACGCCTTCAGCCCGCCTGTCTCGCTCGCCCCCGCCATCTCCTCGCGCATCAAGGTGATGGCCGAACTCGACATCGCCAACCGCCACTCGCCGCAGGACGGCCAGACCACCGTCCGTGTCGGCTCGCGCAAGATCGACATCCGCATCTCCTGCATCCCCACCGTGTTCGGCGAGCGCATCGTCATGCGACTCCTCGACCAGTCGCAGACGCAGCTCACGCTCGACGCCGTCGGCATGGGCCAGGACATGCAGGACCAGTTCCTCGAGATGGTCGGTCGTCCCAACGGCATGGTGCTGGTGACCGGCCCCACCGGCTCGGGCAAGACGACGACCCTCT
>CAYVSR010000211.1:0-5538 GCA_964453125.1 uncultured Phycisphaeraceae bacterium
CGGCCTTGTCGTACGCCTCGGCGTAGCGCCCCGCGACGAACGCGTCGGAGTATTCGGCCTTCGTCATCCGACCGGGCGCCGGCGTGGGGGGCGGGTCGGACGCGCACCCGGCGAGCGCCGCGGCGAGGGCGGTGAGAATGGCGGTCAGCGGGCGGCGCATGCGGGCGGCTCCGTGGTGGCGTCGTGGGCTGGGGCTGAGAGCGCGCCGGTGCGACGGGGGCGCCGGCGAGGATTAGGTATCGTCCGATCCCTCCATGAGCGTCCACTGGCCGATCATCCGGCGTCTTGCGTCCCGCCCCGGAGCGATTGTCGCCACGGACGACCGGCGCCAGTACCGCGCGCTCGAGATGCTCGTCGGCGCCTGCCACATCGCCGACGCCGTGGCCGGCAAGTGCGAGTCGCAGACGCTCGGCGTGCTGCTGCCCACCAGCGGCGCCACCCCGATGGCCTTTCTCGCCGGCTGGATGCTCGGCAAGACGGTCGTCCCCCTCAATTACCTGCTCAAACCCGAGGAACTGCAGTACGTCATCGACAACTGCGGCACGGACACCGTGGTCAGCGCCGGGCCGATGCTCGATCACCTGCTCAGCCCGGCCGGCGGGGGGGCGCTGCCCAGCGTCCGCAACCTCATTCGTCTTGACGACCTCTCGTTCAAGGGCGTGCCCGACGCTCGCTGGCCCTCAACGCGGGGCTGCGCCGCCGGCGGAGCACCTGGGGGCGAGGACGATCTCGCCGTGCTGCTCTACACGTCCGGCACCAGCGGCAAGCCCAAGGGGGTCATGCTCTCGCACCGGAACCTGTCGGAGAACATCCGCCAGTGCGTCGAGTTCGTGGAGTTCACGGACAAGGACGTGCTGCTGGGCGTGCTCCCCCAGTTCCATTCGTTCGGCATGACGGTGCTGACCCTCCTGCCGCTCACGGTGGGGTGCAAGGTCGTCTACTCGGCGCGGTTCGTGCCGGCGCAGATCGTCAGGCTGCTGCGCGAGCGCCGGCCCACGGCGTTGATCGCGATCCCCTCTATGTACGCGGCGCTGCTGAGCGTGAAGGACGCCGGGCCGGACGACTTCGCGTCCCTCCGGTTCACCGTGTCCGGGGGCGAACCGTTGCCGCAGGTGGTGGCGAGCAGGTTCCGCGAGCGCTTCGGAGTGACGATTAACGAAGGCTACGGGCTGACGGAGACCTCGCCGGTGACAAACTGGTGCCGGCCGCACGAGTACCGGGCGCGGTCCGTCGGCAAGGCGCTGCCGCGCGTGGTGGAGCGGATCGTGGACCCCGCGACGGGCGAGGATCTGGCGCCGGGCAAGGACGGCGAGGTGTGGATCGCCGGGCCGAACATCATGCGCGGCTACTTCGGCCTGCCGGAAGAGACGGCGCGGGCGCTCACGCCGGATGGGTTCCTGCGCACCGGCGACATGGGCCGCTTCGACGCGGACGGTCACCTCTCGATCACCGGGCGCATCAAGGAGATGCTGATCGTTGGCGGCGAGAACGTCTTCCCGCGCGAGATCGAGGAGGTTCTCGAGCGCCACGCGAGCGTGCAGGGCGCGGGCGTTGTGGGCCTGATGGACCCCGTGCGCGGCGAGATCCCTATCGCGTTCGTGCAGTTCAAGGAGGGAGTGGGGGAGTCGGGCGGAACGGCGGCGCCGACGGAGTCGGAACTGCGGTCCTGGTGCCGCGAGCATCTGGCGGGGTACAAGGTGCCGCACGACGTGCGAGTGCTGGCCGCGCTGCCCAAGGGGCCAACGGGCAAGGTGCTCCGCCGCGAACTGAAGCAGATGGTGGAGTCGGAGGCGGCGACGACTCGCGCCTGACCGCGCCGCGTTGCCGGAAGAAAGTGCCCGGGAGAGGACTCGAACCTCCAAGGTATTGCTACCACCAGCACCTCAAGCTGGCGCGTCTGCCAATTTCGCCACCCGGGCGGGTGTCGGGGCGGAGAGTATATCGGGAGGAGGGCGCCCCGCCAGCGGGCCAAACTTCGCGGCAGGTGGCCGTCTACGCCAGCCAACGCCCGCCGTCGAGGCGGACGATCTCGCCCGTCACATAGCCCGCCTCGAGCGCCAGCCAGCGCACGGCGCCTGCGGCGTCTTCGGGCGTTCCCGCCCGCTGGAGGGGCACGCGCCGCACGTATTCGCGCTGCGCGGCCTCGTCAGACTCGTAGCCGGTCTCGGGGAACGCCACGACGCCCGGCGCCACGCCGTTGACGCGGACCCGGGGCGCCAGTTCGCGGGCCAGGCTGCGGACCATCTCGATCAGCGCGGCCTTGGACATCGCGTACGGCGCGAAGCCTGTCCGGGGGCGCCCCAGCGCGTGCATGTCGGCCATGGCCACGACCGCGCCGCCGATGGGCAGCGTGGAGTCGCGCAGGCGTCCGGCCAGCGCCGCCGTAAGCAGCAGCGGCGCCAGGGCGTTGATGCGGTAGTGGCGGAGGGCGTCGGAAGCGTTGACCTGCGCGAGCGGGGTGGGGGCGTAGATGGACGCGTTGTGCACGAGCACATCGACGCGCGGCAGCGAGCGGGCGAGCGAGGCCCCCAGCGCGACGGTCGCGTCCGGGTCGCCGAGATCTACACGCTCGAGCCGGGCGGAGGCGCCGCGCGCGCCGACGGCGTCGGCGCACGCTTTGGCCTCGGCCTCGCCGGAGAGATAGGTCAGGACGACGTCGCACCCGGCGCCGGCCAGTTCGAGGCAGATAGCGCGCCCGACGCGCTTCGCGCCGCCGGTGACGACCGCGATGGGCCGGTCGCCGTTCACGACCGGCCGCGCTCGCGCGGGGCGCCGGGGTCCTCGGGGCGGAGGCGCCTTGCGGATTCGGACCAGGCGTCGGTGACGACGGTCGGCGGCGTTGCGGGCTTTGCGGGGTGCGCCATCCGGCGCAGGTTCCGCATGATCACAAGGATCGCCAGCGCGGCGAAGAGAGCCACGACCAGCAGCGCGCCCCACGCCCACGAGAGGCGCAGCAGGGGGGCGCCCCCGTTCGCCGGGGCGGCGAGCACCGCGTCGAGCGCGCCGAGCGTCCGCATCGGGGCGAGCATAGCCGCGCGGGTACGCGGCCCCACGTCCGGGGCGGCGCCCGCGATCCGGGCCCGGGAATGAGGCCGGCGCCGGGAGCGTCGGCACAAACGATTCCGTCGGCGAACAACCGCAGCGGCTCGGGCGTCGAACTCATAGAAGTAGGCCGGACGCCCGATGCGAGCCGGTCTGCCCCCGCGGCGTCGGCACGGACGCCCGAGAATCCCGCTGTTCGCAACCCCTAGGATGGGAGCGCCATGACCAACCTGCTTCGTCGTGTGACTGGCCCCGGACGCGTGTGGGCGGCAGGGGCGGCGGCGCTGCTGAGCGCGGCCGTGCTCGTGCAGGCCCCGCGCGCCTCCGCGAGGGCGCAGGACAAGGTCGGCGGTCCCGTCAGCGTGGCCGAGTGGTCGCGCGAGGTCTGGGGCGCCGCCGCGGCGAGCAAGACGCCCGAGTTCTACGCGCTCCTCGAGCGCCTCCCCGAGAACCACACCGACGACGCGATCAAGAGCCTGCGCGCCGCCGTGGACCGCCAGAAGGCGCACGCGGACGACCGCGTGAAGCAGCGGACCGAGCGCCAGGCGGAACTCCGCAAGGAACTCGGCGAGCACGCCGAGAAGGGCGACCTCGGCAAGGCGCTGATCTCCGCCGTGGAACTCCAGGCGATCTGCGCCGACAAGACCGGCGTCCTGGCCGAGCCCGCGATCGACGCCGTCATCACGCAGGCTGACGCCAAGGCCCACGAGCACGAGGGCAAGGGCGAGTGGCTCGACGCCCAGCGCCTGTTCTTCCGCCTCGCGCTGCTCTACGAGGAGGACGGCCGCTACAAGAAGGACGTCACCCGCCTGGGCGACCGCACCGCGCTCCTCGCGACGTACGCCCCGCGCCGCCTGCATGACCTCCGCAACGCGCAGCTCGAACGCGACGGCGAGAAGTCCCTCCCCGAGTACAACAAGATCGGCGAGGACTGGCGCGAGAAGCTCGACGGCATCGACATGCTCATGGTCAAGCGCGCGATCCTCCGCGCCGCCGAGTCACACGTCGACCGCGCGCCCCTCACGCGCCTGATCGCCGGCGGCCTCCAGGCCGTGCGCACGCTCCTCACCACCGACGACCTCGCCGAGACCTTCCCCGGCCTCGCCGACGCCCCGGCCCGCGACGCGATGCTGGCCGACGTGGACGCCCGCCTGCTCGCGGTCGGCGCCTCGCCGAAGGTCGATTCGTTCGACCTCGCCCGCGCCATGAACAGCGTGCTCGAGACCAACGCCAAGACGGTCAAGGTCCCCGCCGAGGCCGTGCTCCGCGCGTTCGGCGACGGGGCCGTGGCCCAGCTCGACGAGTTCTCCTCGATCATCTGGCCCGACGAACTCGCCCGCTTCCTGCGGACCACGCAGGGCCGCTTCCAGGGCATCGGGGTGCAGATCCAGCTCGACGAGGGGCGCAACCTCAAGGTCGTCACCCCGCTCGAGGGAACGCCCGCGCAGCGCGCCGGCATCAAGCAGAACGACGTCATCCGCAAGGTGGACGGCGAGTCCACGCTGGGCATCAGCCTCCTGCAGGCCGTGGACCGCATCACCGGCCCCGCCGGCTCCAACGTGGTCATCAGCGTCGAACGCGAGGGCGCCGAGGGCCTCCTCGACTTCGCCCTCACCCGCGCCGAGATCCCCATCTACACCGTCAAGGGCTGGCGCCGCCACGGCGCCCACGAGAGCGACTGGGACTGGTTCGTCGACCCGTCGCACGGCGTGGGCTACGTCCGCCTCACCCAGTTCACGGAAGACACCACCGCCCACCTCGACGCCGCGGTGCGCGACATGAAGGCCAAGGGCCTGAGCGCCCTGATCCTCGACCTCCGCTTCAACCCCGGCGGGCTGCTCAGCCAGGCCGTCAGCGTCGCCAACCGCTTCGTGGACGACGGCGTGATCGTCAGCCAGCACGACGCCGACGGCGCCCTCACCGAGGCCGAGCGGGCGCGCAAGGGGCAGGCGACGCTCGCCGGTGTGCCCGTCGCCGTGCTCGTCAACGAGGGCTCCGCGTCCGCCAGCGAGATCGTCGCCGGCTGCCTCCAGGACTACGCCAAGCAGGGCAAGATCAACGCCGCCATCGTCGGCGCGCGATCCTTCGGCAAGGGCAGCGTGCAGAACATCTACGACCTCTCGCGCGGCGCCGCCATCTTCAAGCTCACCGAGCGCTACTACCACCTGCCCGGCGGCAGGCTGATCCACCGTCGCGACGGCGCCACGGCGTGGGGCGTTGAGCCCGACATCAGCGTCGACATGCTCCCCAAGCAGATGGGCGACGCCCTGGAACTCCGTCAGGACGCCGACGTCCTCGCCCTCGACCAGGCCGGCAACGTCATCAACGAGGCCACCCGGCCCGATCCCGCCAAACTTCTGACCGACGGCATCGACCCCCAGCTCGAGGTCGCCCTCCTGCTCCTCCAGACCCAGATCGTCGGCCGGACCAGCGGGCAGGCCCTGCTGGCCCCAGCCGCGGCGCCGCACGGCTCCTGAGGCCCTGGGGGGCGTCGGG
>CAYVSR010000212.1:0-5528 GCA_964453125.1 uncultured Phycisphaeraceae bacterium
GTCGTCGCGACCCCCAGCGCGGCCTGCACCTGATCGGCGAGCACGCCGCCGAGGCGAGGGATCGCCGCGCCCGGCCCGCGGAGGTGCAGCGTGACCACGCCCTTGGCTGCCTCGCTGAGCCCGAACCGGATCGATTGCTTGGTCTCGATGGCGCAGCGCTGGAGCGCCGGCTGCAGCGCGGGGAGCAGGTCCGCGCCGGTCAGCCCGCGGGCCTCGTCCACCGGCGTCTCGCGCTCGGGCACCCCGACGCGCGCGAGCATCGCCCTTGCCTCCGCGTGCCCGATGATCGCGCGTGCTTCATCCGACCCGCGGGCGCGGATCGGGCGCGTCAGCGCCTCGGCCAGCGTCTCGGTCGAGAACCCGACACGGCGCACGAATCGCACCGAATCGCCCTCGCAGCCCACCAGCGCCGCGCCGTCGTCACCCACGTAGAGCGTCGCGTGCGCGCCGGTTCGGCCCGGCTCGTCCGCCGCGCGCAAAGCGGCGCCGATCAGCGGCGCCTCCATCGGCGCCAGCCGCGACACGAGCAGTCCCGCGCGGGTCAGCCACCCGGCCGCGATGTCCGCGTTCTCGGCGGAGTCGGTCGCCACCAGCACGTGCGTGCGCACCGTGGCGCCCCCGGTCTCACGGCGCAGCGCCACGGCGCACATGACGCGCTGCGCGCCCGCCTCGTCGCTGTCGGCGCTCGTGAGGGCCGCCGCTCGCAGCGCGGCGCCGGGCGGCGTCGGGTACACGCTCGCTTCCGCCGCGGCGTCGGGGCCAAGATGCAGCAGCGTCGCGTGCGCGCCGGGAGGCGCGCCCGCGCGCGCCAAGGCGTCGCGCAGTCTCTCGTCCAGCGGGCGCAGCCCCGCCTCCCACGCGCCCTGCCATTCGTTGGGGTCGAGGTCGGTGTGCGCGGGCGGGCCGACGATCCCGCGCAGCAGCGGCGCGGCGGTGAGCCGCGTCGGCGACAACAGGATGAGCACGTGTCTGGCGCCCATGGCGATAGCCGGCGGCGTCGCGCCGGCCACCAATACTTTCGGCTGGGAATCGCGCGGGCTTGGGGAGCCCCGGGGGCCCCGAAGGCCTTATTCCGCCTCAACTTCCGCGCGCGTCGCCGCCCGGCCGCACAGCCCGTCGATGGTGGACACGCCCGCATCGAGCGGGGCGGCCTTGAACGGCGCGATAACCATGAATCGCTGCCCCTCGGGCAGCGAGAACGTGCCCGTCAGCGGCGCCGACGCGTCCTCGCGCTGCTGGCGCCGGGAGAGCATCGCGCCCGTCTCGGCCGCGTAGAACGCCCGGATCGACTCGATGCGCAGCGAGGCCACGCGGGCGTCGTCCGCCGCGGACGCCACCGCGCCGAGCGTGACCAGCGCGACCACCGACAGCATGATCACGGCGACAACCAGCGCGACGCCGCGCCGTGGGGCGATGGGGGACGGGCGGGCGCGTCCTTTCATGGCGCCTCCCGCGTGACCCGCAGGAACGCCGCCGAGCGCAGCGTGACGCCCCCGGTGGTGATCGTGACCTCCACGCGCGTGCTCTGCCCCGGCGAGGCGGACGTGTCCGTCACGCCGTCGGCGCCGAGGTACCGCAGCGAGAAGCCCTCCACCGCGGCGCACAACGGCGCCTCACCCCCGGGCTGCCCGGGGATGGTCGCCCACAGCGAGCCGCCCTTCCACTCGACTCGCCGGCCGTCCGCGAACGCGAACCGGCGCGGCTCGGCGCTCGTGAAAGCCGGGACGCCGGACCCGGACGGCGAGTCGGGCGCATCGCGGAGCAGGCCCAGCGTTCGGTCCATGGCGAACGAGGCCCGCTCGAGCGCCTCGCGCTGGGCGGCGGCGCGGTGGTACGCATCCGCGCCCGACGTCAGCAGCGGTCCCGCGACCGCCGCGAGCACACTCAGCACGACCATCACGCCGATGAGCTCGACGAGGGTGAACGCGCGACATGGCTTGGAGGGATTGATGGTCATGGCTCGGTCACCCGCGCGCTCACGCGCATTTCCTTCGCGCCGTTCCGCAGCGCCGGGAAGGTCACCACCACCGTCACGTCGCGGCACACGTCGGCCTCGGCCGAGCCGGTCGAGACTCCGGAGTAGTCCACAAGCCCCGAGACGCGCACCTCGCAGCCCATCGCGAACGCCTCGTACGCCTCGAGCGTCGGCGCGAGGCGCGCCATGAGACCAGTCACCGGCGCCTCGACGTACGCGGCCGAGTCGGAGAGCGCGTCGAAGCCCAGCCCCGGCGCCCCGCTGTGCACGTCCGCCAGCACGTGCTCCATCGCGGCGCGCGCGAGCGTCGCTGCGCGCAGCGCGGTGGCGCCGTCGCGGCGCGCGTTGGCGGCGTCCGACAGCGAGCCCATTGTCGCCGGGATGGCGACCGCCAGCACGATCACCGCCGCCACGGTCTCGAGCAGCGTGAACCCTAGGTGTCGATGCGTGCGAGGACTCATGGCTCGATGGCCCCCGTCGCGCGGCGCACATAGATCGTCGGCGCGCCCCCCACGATGAGCCGCGCGTCCGTCGTGAACGGGCCGACGTACTGCCCGTTCGCCTTGCGCAGGTGCGGCGCCCCGTCCGGCGCGAACCACACGGTCGAGTAGGTCGCGCCGCCGTCCCCGTTCACGAACGAGGTGATGGCGCCGCCGCCCGGGAGCGCCGCCACGGAAAGCGGCGCCGAACGTGCGCCCGTCTCGTCCGGCGCGGGCGCGGGCGCCGCCTTGTCGGGCGGGATCCACAGAGGTGTGATGCGTTGCAGGCGCTTGTCGAAGCGCAGGCCGCACGGCCGCCCCGTGGCGGAGGCCATGGCCCGCGCCGTGGCCAGACGGCGCGCCACCTCGCGCGCCAGCCCCGCGTCCCTCGACGTGCCGACCGTGCGCAGCGCCGGCGCGGCAGTCGCGGCGAGGACGCCCACCAGCGCCATCACGGCGACCAGTTCGACGAGGGTGTACGCGCGCGCACGAAGCGACCGGCCGGGGCGTGCGGCGCCCGGCCGGCCGAGGTGGATCGTGCTCGCTCGGTGTCGGCGCATGGTTGCCGGGCCGATCAGAGCTCGTTGGCCTTGACGGCCTTGCCGGCCGCGTTCTTCAACGTGGTCTTGTCCTTCGAGTTCGCCCAGAACACGGCGACGGGCGGGGTCGCGTCGTTGTCGATGAAGTAGTTCCAGCCGAATTTGTCCTCGTTCGAGACGGCGCGGTTCGTCGCGTCCGCCTTCGACGTGATCTTCTGCACGTCGTTGAGGTTGTTGTAGGGGTTCTTGGGCAGCGCCTCCTGCATCACCGTGCCGAGCGTCTCCAGGTCCTTCTTGACCGGGTACTTGGGCGTGCCCGAGAACGCGGCGTCCGTGTAGAAGTTCGAGACCCCCGTGCGCACGCCGCCCAGGGCGCCCTGCAGGGCCGAGGTCTTCGCCTTGTCGGCGTAGTCAAAGTACTTGGGCGCGGCGACGCCGGCCAGCACCGCGAGCACCACCATGACGGCCACGAGTTCGACGAGCGTGAACGCCTTGCGGGCGTTGATCCGAGCGCGAGCAGCGATAGTCATCTCCGTCCTCCTTGCTTCCGCCGCGCGGCCCGTCAGGGCCGGCCGGCATCGATTCCGTTCACGTGGAGACGCAACCCTGGCGTCACTTCACCAGCCCGACCATGTCCCACATCGGCAGGAAGATGGCGAGCGCTACGACCAGCACAACCCCGGTGAGCGTGGCGATCAGGAGCGGTTCGAGCGCCGTCGCCGCGCTCTTGATGAGCCGGCTCGATTCACGCTCGTAGTGCCTCGCGACGATGGAGCACATCCGCGGCAGCTCGGCGCTCTCCTCGCCCGCCGCCAGCATGCGGCGCACGAACGTCGGCAGATAGACGCACGTCCGAAGAACCTCGGACAGCCTGCCGCCCTGTCGCACCTGCTCCACCATCCGTTCCGCGTCCTCCATCAGCATGGGCCGGCCCGAGGCCCGGCCCGCGGTTTCCAGACTCTCCAGCAGGCCCAGCCCGGAGCCGAGCCCCAGGCCCAGGATCCGCGCGAACCTGCCCGCCGCCAGCCCCACCAGAACGTGGCGGAGGCCGGGGACAGCGTGGAGGCATCGGTCCGCCCACGACCGGACCCGAGGGACTCGAGCCGCTCGGCGCGCTCCCAGCGCAGCGCACACCGCGCCGGCCGCATAGGCCCACCAATAACCGCGGACCGAGAGGCCGACCGCCTCGAGCGCCCGGGTCAGCAGCGGAAGATCCGCGCCCCGCGACGCGAACATCGCCGCGAATTTCGGGACCACGAACACCACGAGAAAGATCACCGCCCCCGTCAGCGCCACGCACACCACCACCGGGTACGTGAGCGCCTGCTTGATCTGCTGGTTCGACTCGGCCCGGCGCTCGAGCATCTCCGCCAGATGTTCGAGCGACTTGATCAGGTTGCCCGACCGCTCCGCCGCGCGCACCGTCTCGACGAACACCTCGCCGAACACGCCCGCGTGCTCGCCGATCGCCACGGTGACGCTCGAGCCGGACTGCACCTTGGCCGCGATGTCCATCAGCACGGCGCGGAACTTCGCGCACGGCTCCTGCTCCGCGATGCCCCGGATGCCCTCCGCCAGCGGGATTCGCGCCTCGGTCAGCACCGCCAGCTGGTACGCGAACTGCGCGATGTCGCGCGACGACACCCCCCTCAGCGCCAACGACAGCGACCGGCGCTCGCGCACCCTCCTCAATTTGATCGGCGTCGCGCCGCCCGCCGTCACCTTCCGGAACGCCTCGCGTTCGCTCGCGGCGGTCACCACCCCGCGCCGCTCCGCGCCCGCCCGGTCCACGGCCTTGTACTCGAAGGTCGACAACGCGCTCATGCCGCAACCCTCCGCGGTTCCTCGGCCGGCGTGGCGCGCGCCGGGGCGTCGGCCTCCGCGGTCGCCATCACGCCGATCACCTCGTCCGTCGTCGTCAGCCCGGCCTTGGCCTTGTCCAGCGCGTCGAGCCACATGGGGCGAAGCCCGGCGGCCCGCGCCGCGTCGCGCAGCGCCACGGGCTCGGCGCCCGCCTCGATCGCCTTCTGCACCGCGTCGCGCACCGGCAGCGTCTCGTACACGCCGATCCGCCCCTTGTACCCGCTCGACATGCACTTCGAGCACCCGGCCCCGCGCCGGAAGCCGCCCAGATCCTGCGCGCCCAGGCCCAGCCGGCGCGCCGTCGCCTCGTCCGGCCGCTCGGGCCTCGCACACCCCTCGCACACCTTCCGCACCAGGCGCTGCGCGATCACGCACAGCAGGCTCGAATTGATCGCGAACGGCGCCACGCCCAAGTCGCGCAGGCGCGCCACCGCGCCCACCGCGTCGTTCGTGTGAAGCGTGCTCAGCACCAGGTGCCCCGTCAGCGACGCCTGCACCGCGATCTGCGCCGTCTCCGGGTCGCGGATCTCGCCCACCAGCGCCACGTCCGGGTCCTGTCGCAGGATCGTCCGCAGCGCCGCCGCGAACGTCAGCCCGATCTCCGCGTTCACCTGCGTCTGCCGGATCAGCGGCATCCGGATCTCCACCGGGTCCTCGATCGTCATGATGTTC
>CAYVSR010000213.1:0-5524 GCA_964453125.1 uncultured Phycisphaeraceae bacterium
GACGGGCTCGCCCGAGACGAGCGCGAGCGCACCGGGAACGGGCGCGAAGACCGATCGCTGGTGGCTGTGGGGCGAGAATCGCCCGACGGACTGGACGGTGCAGCTCGAGCCGGGCGTGTGGTACATGGGCCTCGGCGGCGACATGATCGTCGCGGGGGGCACGACGTTCAGCGCGTCCGATGTGAACATCGACGACCCGGAGTTCTCGCCCGCGGGCGAGGCGCACATCCGCGGCGGGGACCTCACGTTCTCGCTCAGCGCGTTCGGCTACGGCGGCGACGAGACGGCGGGCGCGCGCAACGCGTTCACCGCCGGCGGCGTGGCGGCGGCGGTCGGCACGCCGGTGCGGACGGAGATCGACATCGTGAGCGCGGAACTCGCGGTGGGGTACGAGGTGTTCGGCTGGCGCACGAAGCGAGACTGCGAGGCGTGCGGCCTGCCGTGGCCTCAGGACGCGGAGGTGCGCGTCGACGTGTACGCGGGGGCGCGGTTTCTGAACATGTCGACGGACCTGACGATCGGCGGCGCCGCGGTGTCGGACGAGGGGTACACGCTGCACCCGCTGATCGGGGCGCGGTTCACGCTCGAGATGTTCGAGCGCACGACGGTGGACCTCGCGGCGGACGTGGGGTACTTCCCCGGGAGCACGCGGAGCGCCACGGCGTTCAACGTGGTCGCGGGGTTCTCGTGGCGCCCGTGGGGCAACATCGGTGCGACGTTCGGCTACCGGATCCTGAGCCTCCAGATGGAGGACGGCTCGCAGGAGTTCGACGGGAGCCTGGCGGGTGTGTTCGCGAACGTGGTGATCCGGTTCTGAGCGGGATTGACATGCGCATCATCGCCGGCGAGTTCAAGTCGAGGAAGATCTTTTCGCCGCCGGACGATGCGCCGACGCGCCCCATCCCCGACCGGGTGAAGGAGAGCCTGTTCTCGCTGCTGCGCGGGCACTTCGAGGGGGTCGAGGTCTTCGACGCGTTCAGCGGCACGGGGACGATCGGGCTCGAGGCGGTCTCGCGCGGCGCCTCGCGCTGTGTGTTCGTCGAGAAGGACCGCACGGTCGCGGACGGGCTGAAAGAGAACATCGCGGCGCTGGGGTGCGGGGACCGGTGCGAGGTGTTCATCGGCGACGCGCTGGGGCCCGGGGCGCTCTCGCGGTGCCCGCGCCCGGCGCACGTGATCTTTCTCGACCCGCCGTACGCCATGATCGAGCGGGCGTCGTCGCGGGCGCGGGTGTTCGCACAGGCGGCGCGCCTCGTGCAGTGCCTCGACGACACGGGGTACCTCGTGATGCGCACGCCGTGGCCCGCTCTGGATCTTCCCGAGGAGACCCCGGGCGAGGGCGAGGCCGACGAGGTTGTGCGCCGCCCCAAGCGCAAGGCCAAGCGCGGCGGCCGGCTGACGCCCGACGAGGTCGAAGAGGCCACGTGGGAGATCGGCGACGAGGGCACGCCCGAGGCGCTGGCGATCGTCGCGGCGGCGGCCGCGGCGCCCGAGACGGGCGCGCCGCTCGGACCGGAGGGGCCCGCGCCCACGCCGCGCGTGGAGATCCCGCTGGCGATCGAGGGGGCGATCGGGCCCGAGTCGCACGTGTACCGCGGCACGGCGGTGCATCTGTACATGAAGCAGCGAGATACGGCCGGTGGCGTCTCCGGCGCGAAGTAGACTGCGCGTGTGCTGAGCCTGCGGGAGAACGCCGCGTCCATCGTTCGTGCGCTGCGCGAGGCGGGGCACGTGGCGTATTTCGCGGGCGGGTGCGTGCGCGACGAGCTGCTCGGGCTCACGCCGCAGGACTATGACGTGGCGACCGAAGCGACGCCCGACGAGGTTCGGGCGGTGGGGCGCGCGAAGAAGTGGCGTGTGAATGAGGTCGGGGCGTCGTTCGGCGTGCTGCTGGCGCTGACGCCGCGCGAGTCGAACGAGACGCGCGAGGTGGTGGAGGTCGCGACGTTCCGGGAGGAGGGCGCGTACACGGACAACCGGCGCCCGGACGAGGTGCGGTTCTCGACCGCGAGCGCCGATGCGCGCCGGCGCGACTTCACGATCAACGCGCTGTTCCTCGACCCGCTCGAGGCGAGGCCGGACGAGCCGGGCGCGGTGGTGACCGCGGCGCCGCGGGGCGGCTGGGTGGTGGACTTCGTCGGCGGGTGTGCCGACGTGAAGGGTCGGCTGCTGCGCGCGGTGGGGGACGCCTCGGCGCGGCTGCGCGAGGACCACCTGCGCGCCCTGCGCGCGGTGCGCCTCTCGTCGCGCCTGGGGTTTGTGATTGACGGGCCGACGCGCGAGGCGATCGCGCACGACGCGGCGGCGCTGCGCGGCGTGAGCCGCGAGCGCATCGGCGACGAGGTGCGCCGCATGCTCTCGCACCACTCACGTGGCGGCGCCGGGGCGCTGCTGCAGGACCTCGGCCTCGACGCGCCGACGCTGGAGGAACCGGGCGCCCGAGGGGCGTTGCCGACGCTTGGCGCGCTGGCGCCGACGGCGGGGGTGGCGACGGCGCTCGCGGCGTGGGCGCTGGACCGGCACGGCCCGGGCGTCGCGCCCGATGATCTCGCGGCGCGATGGCGCCGTGCGCTATGCCTGAGCAACGACGAGACGGGCGCCCTCCGCGGCGCCCTCGAGGGGCTGGCGCTGCTGGGGAGCGAGTGGGAGGGCTGGGGCGTGGCCCGGCGGAAGCGTGCGGCGTCGAGCGGCTGGTTCGAGGGCGCGATGGCGCTGCTCGCGGCGCGCGACCCGGCGTCGGCGCGCGCGATAGGGCACGCGGTCGAGGACCTCTCGCGGACGCCCGGCGGCTTGGCGCCCGGCGCCTTCGTGACGGGCGACGACCTGGTCGCGATGGGGCGGACCCCCGGCCCGCGCTTCAAGGCCCTGCTCGACCGGCTCTACGACCTGCAGCTGGAGGGCAAGGTCCGGACGCGGGAGGAGGCCCTCGCGCGGGCTCAGGACCCGGAGGCGTGAGGTTTCTGGCTGGCCGGGGGCGAGCCGGAGCGCGCGCGGGGGAAACTTCGTGGAACTCCGCTCGTATACTTTGACTCTAAGGAGCCACCGGCGTTGGTGCGCGCCCGTTGCCCCCGATGGGGGCGGCCTGACCGGCTGAAAGGACGTCCGATGCGGATGCTGGCGAGAGTTGCGGCGGCGGTGGGTCTGGCCGGGTGCCTGGCGGTCGGGGCCCTCGCGCCCTCGGGCCGCGCGGCGTACGCGGCGGAGCCCGAGAAGGCCGGCGCCCCGGCAAAGGCGCCCGACAAGGACGTGGTGACCTTCCGGAACGGTCGCGTCGTTGAGGGCGAGGTCCTGTCCGACGACGGCAAGACGGTGCGGATGCGCGTGGTCGTCGCGGGCATCTCGACCGAGACGACGTACAGCAAGGCGGACATCCTGAGCATCACGAAGGCGGCGCGCCCCGAGGCGAAGCCCGCCGACAAGGCCGCGGCGACGCTGACCCCCGGCGCTTCGACGCCGGCGCCCGCGCCAGAGGCGCCGAAGGACGCGCCCGCGCCCGTGGTGAGCGAGAACGCGGCCAAGGTGTGC
The DNA here is from genome assembly GCA_964453125.1 of uncultured Phycisphaeraceae bacterium. Classification (GTDB taxonomy): domain Bacteria; phylum Planctomycetota; class Phycisphaerae; order Phycisphaerales; family UBA1924; genus CAYVSR01. The sequence continues at coordinate 3,526 of CAYVSR010000213.1, forward strand.
CTGCTGACGCTGAAGGGCCAGTTCGGCGTCGAGGTGTCGCAGACGCCGATCAAGCGGGCGCTGGAGGACGCGGCGACGCTCGACCCGGACGTTGTGGTCATCAAGATCGAGAGCCAGCAGGACCAGCGCGTGGGGTTCAACGGCCTGTTCCGGGCTGAGTCCATCCTGCCGGTGTTCGAAGAGGCGACCGCGAAAGGGCAGCGGATCGTCTTCTGGGTGAAGTCGGCGCAGGTCGGGGCGGCGTTCCTGCCCTTCGTGAGCCGCGAGATCTACTTCACGACCGAGGGTCGCATGGGCGGCATCGGCACGTTGCAGGACTTCAACATCGGCGACACCCGGGTGAACGAGAAGCAGATCTCGCTGCGCCTGGGGCACGCCGAGGGCGTGGCGATCGCCGGCGGCTACGCGCCGGAACTGGTGCGCGCCATGGCGCGGGCGGACTACTGGCTCAGCGTGCGGTTCGAGGGCGGCGAGCCCGTCTACAAGTGCGACCTCGCGGGCCCGACGGACGCGGAGAAGGCCGACGGCTGGATCGTGCTCTCCGACAACGGCGAGGGCTCGAACAAGGACACCGAGCAGGACGAGGTCCGCGGCAAGGCGAACGACGTGCTCAATCTGAACGCCGAGTGGGCCCAGCGCCTCAAGGTGTCGAAGGGCACCGCGGACGAACTGAGCGACCTCGTCTTTCAGATGGGTTTGGGCACGGAGCACAAGGCCGTCGAGGGGCGCGGGCAGAAGATCCTGGACGACTGGGCGACGCGCGTGAAGGAAGCGCGCGACAATCTGCGCCGCACGCGCGAGCGCGTCGAGACGCTCGAGCCGAAGAAGGACGAGGAGCAGGAGACGTTCATCGGGAGGCGCATCAACCTGCTCAAGGAGATGCGGTCCATCCTCGCGAACTTCGAGGAGGTCTTCGACCCCGAGGGCGAGCAGCGGGCCGAGATCGACCTCCAGATCGAGCAGCAGCGCATCCAGCTCGCTGAGATCGCGAAGCGGCGCAAGGAGCAGCGCCAGCAGCCCTGAGATCACGACCACACCCGCGCCCGCCCCCGCCCCCGCCCCTGGAAGGCGGCGCGGCGCGACACGAGGAAAGCCGACCATGGCCATCGCCCGTTCGACCACCGTTTCCCGCCTCCGCCGGCTCGCGCTGTGCGCCGCGGTCGCGCTGTTCGCCTCGCTGGGCGCGAGGGCGGACAAGTTGCACCTCAAGGACGGGCGCGTGCTCGAGGGCACGGTGCAGCGAGAGGGGCCTGATTTCGTCTACTTCGTGACGAAGGTGGGCGGGATCGACAAGGTCGAGTTCTTCCTGCGCAAGGACGTGTCGAAGGTTGAGCGCGACTCGGCGCCCGCCGGCGCGGCCGAGGGCGCGAAGCCCGACGCACGCCCCGCCGCCGCCGCGACCCCCGCGCCCGCCAAGCCCGCGGAGGACGCGAAGCCGGCGCCCGTGGCCCAGCCGCACGACGGCGCGACGCGCATCGCGTTTATCGAACTGGGCGACCCGCCGCTGGACATGGTGGGCACGTACATGAACTCGGGGGCGCTGAAGGAGTCGGTCAAGCGCCTCGAGGACGACAAGCCCGACATCGTCGTGCTCAAGATCAACTCCGGCGGCGGGTACGCGCTCGAGGTTCCCAAGCTCAACGAGTACATCCACAAGGAGATGAAGCCCAAGTTCCGCGTGGTGGCGTGGATCCAGTCGGCGATCTCGGCGGCGGCGATGACGGCGCACGTGATCGAGGAGATCTACTTCCTGCCCAAGGGCAACTACGGGGCGTGCACCATGTTCTCGATGTCGGGGCCCGGCCAGGCGAAGGCCGCCGAGGGCCGCTCGCTCGAGGAGGTGCTCTTCGGCATGGAGAAGGTCTCGGTGATGGGCCGGTACGACCCGCTGATCATGCGCGCGATGCAGATCGAGCAGCCGCTGTCGTGCGACATCGACGAGAACGGCGTGGTGCAGTGGCGCGGCGATCTCGACGGCCAGTACATCGTGAACCCCAAG
>CAYVSR010000214.1:0-5468 GCA_964453125.1 uncultured Phycisphaeraceae bacterium
CAGCCCTCCGCGCCCCTCGGGCAGCGCGTTCGACGCCCCGGCGAGCACGCTCACCGGGTTCACCGACCCCGGCCCGAAGTCCGCGTCGTCGGCCGCGCCCGGCAACGCCTCCATCAGCGCCCGCGCCGCCGACGCGCCGAAGTCGCCCGCCGGCGCCGCCGAGACGGGCGGGCCGTACACCGACGAATCCTGCGCGGGCGCCGCGCCGCAGAGCGCCACGCCCAGACCGATCAGCGTCGCTCGAAGGATGCGCATCACGCCGACACCCCCCGCATCGCCGTCAGACGCCGGCGGAGCGACACGACGGGGTCAGCCCCGCCGGTGGGCAGCGGCTCGGGCTCCAGCGTGCCGCGCGCGGCGCGATAGTCAGGCTCGCGATCGTCCTCGCCGACGATCGATGGGTCCCGCTCCATCGCGCGCAGCAGCCCTCTGAACCGCTGCGCCATCGAGTCGCCGTCCGCGTCGCGCGCCTGCACCAGCAGCGACGCCACCTCGTCGGGGTCGTTCACCTCCGTCAGCAGGCTGAAGCCCGACGACGACTGGCTCAGCAGCAGCACTCGACGGTCCAGGCGCAGCAGCACCAGCGTCTGCCCCCGGCTGATGGGGTATCGCCCGAGCGCCTCGAGAATTCCCGCCGGCGCCCGTCCCCCCGCGCCGATCTGCCCCATGAGCCCCGCGCGCCCCGCGACCCGGCGCACCGCGGCGCGCACGCCGAAGATCAAGGCCAGCACCAGCGCCAGCGCGCCGCCCGTGCGGACGAGCCAGTTCCCGCCGGAATCGGCTCGCGCCGCATGCTCGGTGGTTCGCTCACCGCTGCGCACTTCGGGCGCGGGCCCCAGCCGCTTCGCCTCGGACGCCGCGGCCGTCTGCGTGCGCGCGCCGCCGGCTGGCTCGCCGACATCGCGCGCCTCGCCGGGCAAAACCGGACCGAAAATGCTTGCGCCGGTCTCGGGGTTCGCGAGGGGCTCGGCCGAGGCGGGCGCCCACAGCAGCACGCCGGCGCCGACCAGCGCGCCGGCGACGCGCGCCGACATGCGGCCCCGCGCCCCGAACTGGCTGCCCGTCGATCGCCTCACCGTGCCGCCTTCCTGGCGTTCCGAAGCGGGCTCCGCCCGCCGTTCCGTTGCCCATCAACCCACGATCGGCCCCCGCCGCGCCCCGGAGTCATGGGGCGCGGCCGGGGCGTTGCTCACGACGCGCGGCTCTGCGCCCCCCCGTCGATGATCTCGGAGATTCGCACGCAGAAGTTCTCGTTCACCACCAGCACCTCGCCGCGCGCGACGTGCCGGTCGTTCACGTACACATCCACCGGGTCGCCGGCGGGCTTGTCCAACTCGACGACGGACCCCTCGCCAAGCCGGAGCACGTCCTCCACCAGCATGCGCGTGCGTCCCAACTCGATCTTCACGTGCAGGTTGACGTCGGACAGCAGTTCCAACTCGCCCGGGCCGGTCGGCGCCGTGGATGCAGGCGCGCCGCGCCCCAACTCCGGCATCTCGACGGGCGTCGGCGGCGCGCCGTTGACGGACTTCGCCGCAGCGATCGCCTCCTGAGCCGCCCGCAGCGCGGCGGCGGCGCGATCCTCGGTCCCCGGGGGACCCGGCGCGTCGCCCTCGTTCTGCAACTGGTCGATCGCCTTCTGCGCTGCGCCGATCGCGGCGTCGGCGCCGGGCGCATCAGCCTGCGACGGGGCCTCGCCCGGCGTCGGCGTCGCCGCGCCGCCGGTGGTCGGCGTGTGCTCCTGATCGGCCATCCGTAGCCTCGCTCAGGGGTGGGTCGGGTCGGGTGAACTTCGCCGGCGAGCGCCTCGCCGGCGGGCCGCCGCGCGAACTCCGTCGCGCGCGCCGCGTCGGTACATCGGCGGGTCGCCGCGCAAGGCGACACCTTTTTCGCGCAGGTCCGGCGCGCAGAGTTTGCGCGGTCGGGGGATTAGTACTCCGTTGGGTAGCCCACGCATCGAGGGATCAGCACCCGATCGATGAACGACTTGCCGTCGGCGGTCGTGCCCAGGATCGAATCGAGGAAGTCGGTCACCTGGCGGGTCAGCGTCTCGAGCCCCGGCTCGTTGAAATGGTTGTGCTGCGCGATCCGCCAGATGCGCGCCAGTCCGGTCTTGATCTCGGCGGCCCGGCTCGTGAGCGCGCCGTTGATCCGGTCCGAGTGCTTCCCGCGCACCTGCACGTGGATCTCGGCGTCCCACAGCCACGTGCGACCCGTGTGATTGTTCGGGAAGCGATCCTTGGCGACCAAAACCTCCACGATGTCGGTCGGCCCCGCCTCGTGCGCCCCCTTGCCCTCGTCCTTCTTGGCGCCGTGGCCGTCGTCCTTCTTCTTCTCCCCGTGCCCGTCGTCCTTCTTGGCGCCGTGGCCGTCGTCCTTCTTCTTCTCCCCGTGCCCGTCGTCCTTTTTCTTCTCGCCGTGCCCGTCGTCCTTCTTGGCCCCGTGGCCGTCGTCCTTCTTCCCGTGCCCGTCGTCGGCCTTCTTCTCGGCGTGACCGCCCTCGGCCTCGTCGGCGTGGTGGTCGGCGTCCTCCGCCGCCGCGGAGACGCGCGGCTTGCCCGTCATGCTCATCACGGCAAAGAGCCCGCCCCCCTCGAGCGCGAGCAGGCCCACCACCACGATCGCGGCCTTGATCGGCAGCTTCTTCTTGGGTGCGGCGTCCGCGGCCGGGGGCGCCTCGGGCTTTGCCGCCGCGGGCGCCGGCGCCTTGTCGTCCTTCGCCATGGGGCATCATCCTCCGAGCGCGCGCCGGCGGCGTGCAGGCCGAGAGCGCCGCGCCCAAGAGCATCGGCGACCCGGGCGCACCGAATGATGCGCGAGCCCCGAATCCGGGCCGGCGGGGGTGCGTCGGTGCGGGCGCGTTATCGGCCCAGGGCGATGAGCTGTTGCAGCAACTGGTCCGCCGTCGAGATCACGCGCGACGACGCGGAGTACCCCGTCGAAGTCAGGACCAGTTCGATGAACTCCTGCCCCAGGTCCACGTTCGACTGTTCGAGCGCCCCGCCGATCACCTTGCCCGCGCCGAACTGACCCGGCGTCGTGATCAGCGGCGAGCCCGAGTTCGGGCCCACCGCGAACAGGTCGTTGCCCACGTCGAACAGGCCCTCGGGCTTCGAGAACGTTGCGATGGCCACGCGCCCGATCGTGCGCGCCAAGCCGTTCGAAAACCCGCCGGAGATCACGCCGTCCCCGCCCACCGAGAAGTTCGTGAGCGTGCCCAGCGGCGTGCCGTCCTGGAAGACGGCGGCGAGCGTCGAGTCCTGCGCGGTGTTGGCGTTGGTCAGCGCCGTCACCTTGTTGCCGGCGGACGAGAAGGCCACCTCGATCGAGAGCGGGTCGATGGCGCCCGTGTCGAACCGGCCGATCTGGATCGTCGCCGGCGAACCCGTCGTCAGGCGCCCGAAATTGTCAAAACTCACCAGCCCGGTCGCCACATTGCGCGGGCTGGGCAGCGGCGGCGCCACCGTGATGTTGTCGGCCGACTCCACGTAGTACCGCCACGTCGTGCCGGTCGAGTTCGTGTCCTCGAGCGTCATGGTCAGGTCCACATCGAGCGTCGAGCCCAGCGAGTCAAACACTGCGAAGGTCGTCCGGATGCTCTCGCCGTCGGCCGCGGCGTTCTCGGTGAACGTGAACGGGTTCTGGATCGCCGTGCCCGCGGGGTCGAACAGCTTGATGTTCGTCTGATCGATCGAGATCGCGTTGGCCTCGCCCGAATTGCTGATGATCACGACCTCGCCGAGCACGCCGATGTTCGCGCCGGTGACGTTGAACGGCGCCAGCGCGGACGTGTCGGGATTGGGCAGCCCGGGGACGATGCCCAGCGCCCCGTTGATGAAATCGAGCAGGTTCTGCACTGTCGTCGCGCCGGGCGTGACGAGCAGTTCCGCGTCGGGCAGCGTCTTGCCGCCCTTCTTGACGCCGGTCAGCCGGAACACGCTGTCGCCGACGCCCGGGAACAGCGTCGAGGCTGGGTTGAGCGGGTCCTCGAGCGTGTCCAGGAAGTCGCCCGGGACCAGGGCGACGGCCGCCGTCGTCTGGAAGAGTTCGTTCACCGAGAGGTCCGATGAGCTCGTGGGCACCGTGCCGCCGGCGTTCAGGTTGCCCGAGAGGTTCACATTCTGGGTGGCGCCCGCGATCGTGAGCGAGCCGATGGGGATGGTGATCCCCGTCAGGTTGCCCTCGATGATGTTGAAATTGTCGTCCACGCCGTAGCCCTGCACGCGGTCGCCGCTGCTGCTGATCAGCTCTCGCGTCGCGTTGAGCTGGAACGAACCGTTGCGCGAGTAGAAGGCCTGGTCGGCGCGCTTGACGATGAAGAAGCCGTTGCCCTCGATGGCCAGATCGGAGGCCTGCCCGGTCGCGGAGATGCCGCCGCTGGCGAAGTTGCGCTGCGTGCCGGCGACGGAGACGCCCAGGCCGATCTGCGTGGGGCTGGTGCCGCCGGACACGCCCGACGGGCCGGAGCCCGACGACAGGGTGCGGGAGAACGTGGGCGAGAAGAGCGCCCGGTTGGACTTGAACGCGGTCGTGTTGACGTTCGCGATGTTGTTGCCGATGACGTCGAGCCGGCGCGCGTTCGCGTTCATTCCGGAAAGGCCAGTCAGCAGCGCGGTCGTTGAGGCCATCAGTATTCTCCTCCGCGCTGTTGGTCGGCCCGGCGCGGGGTCGCTCTCGTCCGCGCCGCGCCTCTCCGAGGCCCGTCGCCGCATGCATCGAGATGGTCCCCGGCGAAGGGCCTCCGGCCCGCCGCGTCCTCTCCCGCCCGCAACCCGCTTGCCGCGCTACTCGCCCGCCAGCAGACGCGCCAGCGACGCGTTCGACGCGAGCCCGCGCACGCGCGGCGCGGCGTGCGCCGGTTCTGCGCCGGCCGAGGCCGGCACGATCACCACCGAGTCGATCCCCGTCATGACCGGCGCCCGACCCTCCGACCCCGCGTCCGCCACCGAGAGCGCCGTCCGCGTCGTCACGTCGATCGTGACCGCCTTGCCGTCGATCAGCGCCAGCAGTCGCGTCGCCCCGGAGGCCTCCGCCCGGTCCGTCGCGCCAGACAGGCGGTCCAGCTGGTCCGTCGAGAGATCCGCGGCGCCCACCCCCTGCGCGAGACGCAGCGACCGGCCCGTGCCGATCTCGCCCCCCTTCGCCGCGTGGAGGAGGTCCGCGAACGAGGCGCCCTGCGTCAGCGTCGCCGGGCGCGCCGCACCGCCGCTCGCCCCGTCGGGCCGCACGCCCGAGCCGAGCCGCCGCAACAGGTCCAGTGAGGTCGGCGTGGTCATGTTCATCGCACTCCCCCGACGACGGCGCCGCCGAGCCCGGCCGAGCCCTGCGCCGCCGCATCGCCCTGCGCGCCGTCGCCCGACAGAATCTGGAGAAGGTTCTTCATGCGGATGCTGTAGTTGTTCTCGAGGTTCAACACGGCGCCCTCGCTGGTGTTCGCGACCGATTGCACGTGCCCGCGGATCGGGGCG
>CAYVSR010000215.1:0-5419 GCA_964453125.1 uncultured Phycisphaeraceae bacterium
TCGACGGCGTAGCGGTAGAGGTCGAAGAACTGCGGGTCGCGCTCGTTGGTGAGCACGTAGAACGACTTGAGGTCGCCCGCCCAGCCGAAGAAGTCGGCCTTGGTCTTCTCGCCGGGGGTGATGTCCTTGGCGCTGCCGTCCTTGTCCTGCACGTAGAGGTGGTTGAGTTCGTTGCCGCCCTGGTCGGAGGTGAACAGGAAGCGCTCGTCCGCCGGGAAGCAGGTGACGACGCGCGTGGCGTTCGTGGTGGACTTGGTGAGCTGGGTGGGCTTGCCGCCGGCGACGGGCACGCTGTAGACGTTGAACACGCCCGTGGCGTCGCTGGAGAAGAGGATGCGGGACTCATCCGCCGTGAACGCGGCGCCGCCGACCGCGGTGGTCTCGTAGAACTGTTTGGCGGTGTACTTGGGCGCGGGGCCCGCGGCGGACGCGGCGCCGGCGAGGACGAGGCCTGCCAGCGCGGGAACCAGGGATCGTGTCATGTATGGCTGCTCCGGGGTGAATGTGACTGCCGGAGGATACCGACCACCCCCTGTTTCCGTTTCGCGCCACTCCCGGATTGACGCCCGATCCGGCCGGGTTAGGCTCGTGCATGGCCCTGGAGATGAAGGCGGCGTGCGAGCGTTGCGGCGGCGTCCTGGCGCCCGCGGGCGGGGCGTTCGTTTGCTCGTATGAGTGCACGTTCTGCCCGGGGTGCGCGGCGGCCATGGGCAGGGTGTGCCCCAACTGCCGAGGCGAGTTGGTGGCCCGGCCACGGCGCGGAGCGGCGGCCGGCGGGGGGCAGGTGTTCGAGGTGCGAGAGGGCGGGTTCGTGGCCAGCGACGACGCGGCGCGCCTGGACATGGGGTTCGTGCACGAGTACCTCGCGCGGTCGTACTGGTCGCCGGGCGTGCCGATGGAGATCGTCCGTCGCGCGGCGGAGCATTCTGTGGTGATCGGGGCGTACGAGGCGCGCGACGGGGGAGGCGGGGAGCGCCAGGTGGGATACGCGCGCGTGGTGACGGATCGGGCCACCTTCGCGTACCTCTGCGACGTGTTCGTGACCGAGGCGGCGCGCGGGCGCGGGGTGTCGAGCCTGTTGATGCGCGCCGTGATGGGCCACCCCGCGCTGCAGGGGCTGCGACGGTGGATGCTGGTGACGCGGGATGCGCACGGGCTCTACGAGAAGTTCGGGTTCGTGCCCACGGACAACCCGCAGAATGTGATGACGATCGTGGACCGGGATATCTACCGGCGGAGCGCGGCCGAACCGGCCCGCGCGGATCGCGAGGTACGATGAGCGCCATGCCGGACACGGAAGTCAGCCCGAGCGGGGTCGGCGAGGCGGCGGTCGCGCTGTGCGTGCTCGCCAGCGGGTCGAAGGGCAACTGCTCGGTCATCCGGCTGCGCACGGCGTCGGGCTTCCGGTGCGTCTTGATCGACGCGGGGCTGTCGCCGCGACGCACGGACGCCCTGCTGCGCGAGCGGGGGCTGTCGATCGACGTGGTCGACGAGATCATCTTCACGCACCTCGATACGGACCACTGCTGCCCGACGTGGGTCGGCGCGATGCCCGCGCACGGGAGGTTCCGGCTGCACCGGCGCCACCGGGGGGCGGCGCACCGCATGGGGCTGACGGTGCGCCGGACGGAGTATTTCGAGGACGAGGGCTTCGAGACGCCGCACACGGTGCGCGGCGGCGCGCTGCGGGCGCGTCCCATGCTGCTCTCGCACGACGAGCACGGCGTGGCGGTCTTCCGGTTCGAGACCGCGTGCGGGCGGTCGCTGGGCTTCGCGACGGACCTGGGCCGGGCGACCGAGGCGATGGTCGCGCACCTGGCAGGGGTGGACGTGCTGGCGATCGAGTCGAACTACTGCCCGCGGATGCAGGCGGCGAGCGCCCGCCCGGCGTCGCTGAAGCAGCGGATCATGGGGGGCGCCGGGCATCTTTCGAACGAGCAGTGCGCTGAGGCGGTGCGTCGGATCGAGCCGCGTGAGCGGGTGGCGCTGCTGCACCTCTCGCAGGAGTGCAATGAGCCGGCGCGCGCGGCGGCGGGGCATCACGGTGCGGCGTACGCGCTGACCGTGACGGGACAGGACGAGGCCACCGGCTGGATCCCCGTGTCGGGCGCGGGGGCGACCGCCGCGCGCGCGGAAATCGTGCGGGCGCACGCGCAGGACGCCCTGTTCGCGGTGTAGGGGGGCGCCGGGGTACACTTGGGCAGGTCCGAGAAGCGCGATTCCGCAACCCCGCTCCGCGCGCGGGGGTACGATGGGAGGCGTCATGACTCGCGGCGAAGAACGCATCCTGGTTGAGCGCGCCAGCGCGGGCGACCGCGACTCGGCCGAGCGACTGGTGCGCGCGCATCAGGACTCGCTGTTCGCGTACATGTTCCGGCTCTCCGGTCGGCGCGACGTCGCGGAAGACGTGGTGCAGGAGGCGTTCGTCCGCGTCTTCACGCACCTCGACCGCTTCGACCCCAAGTTCCGTTTCTCGACATGGCTGTTCACCATCGCCAAGCGGCTGTACGTGAACTCGTGCCAGAAGATGAAGCCGGTGTACGACTCCGACACGGTGGGGGCGCGTCGCGGCCCCGGAGCCGAGCCGGGCGCCCCGATGATCGCCACCGAGGTGCGCGACAACGCGCGCGACGCGCTGCAGGCGGCGCTCGCCGAACTGACCGACGAGCAGCGCGAGATCGTCGTGCTCTTCCATCAGCACAACTGGCCCATCTCGCTCATCGCCGAGCACCTGGGCATGCCCGAGGGCACGATCAAGAGCCACCTGCACCGGTCGCGCAAGCGCCTTCGTGTCACGCTCGAGGAGAGCGAGCGCTCCAGCGCCAGCGTCGCGGAGGTGTGGGCGTGAGCGTGCGCGATCCCGGCCATGCGCGTTCGGGTGGCGACCCGGCGCGCCAGCGCCCGCTGACGCCCCCGGCGCGCGACGCGCTGCTCGACGCCTACTTCGATGGCGAGTTGGACGGCCCCTCGCGTGAGGCGTTCTTTGACGCCCTGCGCACCGACCACGGCGCGGCGCGCGAGTTCTCGCGGATGACTTTCGCCCTCGACGCCCTCTCCCGCCCCGTGAACGCTCCCGACCTCACCGCGTCGATCCTGGCCGAAACGGGCCGGCGGACGCGCGGCGGCGCGTGGGTCTCCAGCGGAACGAGGACATGGGTGCGCGTCGGCCGCCTCGCGGTCGCGGCATGCCTGCTGGCCGCGCTCGGCGTGGCCATGATGGCCCGGCGCCAGGCTCCCGAGCGGTTCATCGACCGCCCCGCGCCCCTCACCTCGGTGGTCGATGGCGGGCGCTTGGAAGCGGCGGACGCGCTCCGCGGCGTGACGGGCGCTTTCGACGCGGCCCGGAACGCGGCGCGTCGCTTCGGCGCCGTCGCGGCGGTCGCGCCCCAGAATCGCCCCAGCACGCACGACGTGGTCGCCGTTGCCTACCCGGCCATGCCCTCCGACACCGCCGACGGGCCCGAATACGTCGCGTGGGCGACGAGCCGGCCCGCGGTCGGCTCCACCCGTGCCCTGTGGCGACGTGCCGCGGGCGAGGGGCAGGCCGCGTTCGCGGGGCTGCCACCGCGCGACCGCTGACTTGTAGAAGCCGGTGGTGTTCTCTCGACCCAACCCGATTCTGTGCCTCCTGGCGCCGCTCGCTCTGGCGCTGGCGGCTCGCGTGGCGTGCGCCGGCGGCCCGATCGTCGAGGCGGCGATGCGCGTCCCCGCGACGGTCGACGCGCTGGTGGTGCTCGACCGGGCGTGCGTCGCGCGTCAGACGCCCGCGGGCCTCGAGATCGTGCGCATCGTGGACACGCTGGTGAATCGGGGCAGCGTCGATGGCGCATGGACCGAACTCGCCGCGCATCTGGGGCGCACGCGCGAGCAGGCGTTCGACGAACTCCTGGGCAGGCGCGTGGCGCTCATGATTCGCCGGGTGGATGGCGCGACCGAGCCCGCCTGGGCCGTGATGACGGTCGTGCCCCTCGAGACCGAGCGGCGCCTGCGCGAGCGCCTCGACGTCGCCCCGCGCAAGATCGTCGCCGGCCACGCCGTGATGGCCGTGGAGCACGGCAGGTTCGAACTCACCAGCGAGCGCACCGACAAGTGGGCGACGCTGCTGCTCGCGCCCGCCTCCAGCCCCGCGCTGTTCGACGAGCTCGTGCCGACGCTCGTGTCGGGCCCGGCGGCGCCCCTCTCCGCCGACCCGCGGTTCGCGTCGCTGTCGCGCCTGGGCGATGGCGAGTTGCTGGTCTGGGTGGACGAGGGCGGCCCGAGCGGCAAGTGGTTCGGAGCCGTGGCCCGCACCGACGCCGCATCGCTACAGGCCGGGCTACGGATGGGGTCTCGCGCGCTGGAGGGCTGCGATGCGAACGTGGCGCCCTGGTCGCCCGCGGTGTTCCACCGCCTCTCGCGCGGCGCGCTGATGGCCATGATCGAGCGACCGGCGGCGCCGAAGGGGCGTGAATCGGCGCTGGGCTCGTTCCTCACGCAACTGCCGGAACTCGCGCTGGGCGTCGAGCACGCGCCGCTCATCGGCGACCGGCTCGCGCTGGTCGCGCTGGACACCGCGCGCGGGCCGTCCGTCGCCATGGCTCTCGAGGTGCGCAGCGCATCGCTCGCCGCGGGCCCCATCGACCGCATGTTCGCCGGCGCGCTCACGCTGGCCGGCGCACCGAGCGTGGTGTGCGACGCCAGCAAGCCCGACGACGCCAGGTCCGTGCGTCTCGATGACGCGGCGGCGCTGCCCGAGTGGGTGCGCGGCGCGCTCGCGGGCCGCGAGGTGAAGTGGCGCTACCCGCTCGCGGCACGCGCGCACCCGGCGGCGACCTCCGCCCCCGCCACGATTGACGCGATCCCCGACGACGCGGGCTGGTGCGTGGCCGGCGTGGGCGAGGACGCGTTCGAGCGCGCCGTCTCCACCCTCACCGGCGCGTGCGCCGACCGATCGACCGACGCGGGCGATGATCCGGACGAGGCCGAGCCGACCGCGCCGTGGGTCTCGATGGGCGTGGCCCGCCCGGCCGCCCTGGTGGCCTCGCTGGAGCGGGCGAACCTCGCCCTGCCCGCGGAAATCCGGGCGTTCGCGTCCATCTCGCGGGCGCGGTGGGCGATCCGGATGGACGCGGACAACAGCATGACGGGGCGTGCCACGGTTCGGTTCTCGGCCCCTGAAAGCGCCACGCCGACCGGCGCGCCGCCGAGCGTGGCCTCGGAACGGCCGCCCCGAACGCCCTGAGGCCGCGCTTCCGAGGGAGTGGCCGCTATACTGGCTCCGCCGCGAACGGTCGGGAGCCGTGCCCGGCCGCCGCCCCCTCCCATCAGTCCAGGCCGTCCGCCCCGCGCACGAGGCCTACAGAGCCCCGCCCACGCTATGCACTCGCTTCGCAACGTCGCCATCATCGCCCACGTCGACCACGGCAAGACCACGCTGGTC
>CAYVSR010000216.1:0-5411 GCA_964453125.1 uncultured Phycisphaeraceae bacterium
GCGCGAGGTTCGCCGAGCTGGAGCGCGCGATCGGCGCCGTGCCGCACGCGACCGCGACGTACACAGGCGCCGCCGAGATGCTCTCGGCCTGGCGTCTGCGCCAGGCGGGCGAGCCGCTGCTCCACGGCATGCCGGGCGAGCGGAAGCCCATCACGTTTATTGAGGACAACGCCGTGCCGCCCGAGCGACTCGGCGAGTTCGTGCGCCGGCTGCGAGAGATCGTCGAGCGTCACGGCACGCGCGCCGCGTTCTGGGCCCACGCCAGCGTCGGCGTGCTGCACGTGCGCCCGCTGCTCTCCATCCGCGACGAGCGAGACAAGGCCATCCTGCGCGACATCGCCGTGCAGGCGGCGGACCTCGCGCGCGAACTCGGCGGCGTCATGAGCGGCGAGCACGGCGACGGGCGCGTGCGTGGGCCGCTGCTCGAGCGCTTCTACGGGCGCGAGGTCTGCGAGGCGTTCCGAGAGATCAAACGGGTATTCGACCCAGCGGCGCTGCTCAATCCGGGCAATATCGTTGGCGCCGGGCCGATCGAGAGCATCACGGCGAGTTTGCGCGTGGACCCGCGCCCGATAGAACCCGCGACTGCGCTCATGGCGCCGATCGGCGAGGCACACGGCGTGCGCGTGCCCCACGTCGAGACCTACTTCGCGTTCGCAGACCAAGACGGGTTCGGGCACGCGGTGGAGCAGTGCAACGGCGCCGGCGTGTGCCGCAAGAGGCAGGGCGGGACGATGTGCCCCTCGTACATGGCGCTGCAGGACGAGCGACACGCGACGCGCGGGCGTGCGAACGCGCTGCGCCTGGCGATCTCGGGCCAGCTGAATGGCGCGGGCGGCGCGACCGCTGGCGAGCCCGCGTGGAACGACCCCGAGACGCTCGACACGCTCGACCTCTGCCTCTCGTGCAAGGCATGCAAGGCGGAGTGCCCGAGCAACGTGGACGTCGCACGCCTCAAGGCTGAGTATGTCGCGCAGGGCTACCGGGCGAAGGGCGATGCCCCGCTTCGCGCGAAGATCATGGCGAACATCCGGGCGCTGAACAGGCTGGGCGCGGTCGCGCCGAGCCTCGCGAACTTCGTGAATTCGCTGGCGCCGGTTCGCGCGATGCTGGGCGCGGCGATGGACGTGCACCCGAAGCGGTCCATCCCGGGCTTCGGTGGGTCGTTGTACCGGTGGCACGCGCGACGGCGGCGAGACAGACCGCTCCCTTACGGTCGCGGCTCCGGCGGGGCGGGTGTGGGCGGCGCCGGCGGCCCACCGACCGTCGCGCTCTTCGCCGATTGTTTCTGTGCGTTCAACGAGCCGCACATCGGGCGCGCCGCGGTCCGGCTGCTCGAGGCGTTCGGGTACGAGGTCGTCCTGCCGCGATCGGGCTGCTGCGCGCGTCCCGCGATCTCAATGGGCCTGTTGCCCGACGCGATCCGCACGGCGGACGCGACGCTCGATGCCCTCCGGCCGCACATCGAATCGAGCGACTGCCGCGCGATCCTCGTGCTCGAACCCTCATGCCTCTCGGCGTTCAAGGACGACTGGCTGGACCTGCGCCTTGCGACGCCGATGGGACTGCGCCGGGCGCTCGCGGCCAAGTCGTGGCTGGTCGAGGATTTCCTGGATCGCGACTGGGACCGCCACCCGAATCGCCCCGCATCCGCGCCGAGGTCGGACGCCGGCCCGCCCGTGCTCCTCCACGCGCACTGCCATCAGAAGGCCCTCTGGGGCGCCGAGACTTCCGGCGCCGCCCTGCGCCGGGCGTTCGGCGAGCGCGTGCGCGTGCTCGACACGGGCTGCTGTGGCATGGCGGGCTCGTTCGGCTACTCGCGCCGGCGGTTCGATCTCTCGAACCAGATCGGCGAACTCGCCCTGTTCCCCGCGGTGCGCGAGGCGTCGGGGGCCACGCTGGTCGCGCCCGGCACGTCCTGCCGCCATCAGGTGAAGGACGCGCTGGGCGTGCGAGCGCTGCACCCTGTCGAGGCGCTGGCCCAGGCGATGCTGCCACGCGAGGCGGCGGAGGGGGTATAAGCGGGCATGGCGAGCGAACTCTCAGCGATCATCCTCGCCGGCGTGCCCACGGCGAACCCGTGGCTGTTCCGGCGCGTGCCCTTCCCCGTGGGCGATCCTGTCGCGTTCGTTGAGTTGGGCGCCGGAGCGACGCGCGAATCATTCCTTATCCTGCGAGAGATCGAGATGGACCGGGCGAAGCGCGCCGGTGTCGCCACGCACGTGCACTCGCCCATGGATTTCGAGCCGCGGGGCGGGCTCTCGGGCGACCGAGAGACGGCGACCGCGCAGGCCGCCGCGGAGCTGCTCGCGCGCAAGGGCGTGCGCGAGGTTCGCACGGATCGCTCGCTGCCCATGATCTTCGCTCATGTCCTGAGCGAGCGCGGGATCGTCGTCCTCTGCAAGCCCGAGATGGGCGTGCTCGAGCGTCGCGCCAAGAGCGAGCGCGAGGTCGAGGCGCTCCGGGCCGCGCAGGACATCGCCGAACGGTGCGTGCGTTGGACCTGCGAGCGGATCGCGTCCGCGAGCACGGGCCCCGGCGGAGCGCTCATGCTGGACGGTGCGCCGCTGACCTGCGAGCGGGTCCGGTCCGCGCTCAACGTGTGGCTGCTCGGCGAGGGCGCCGAGCCCTGCACCGACGCGATTGTCGCCAGCGGCCCGCAGGGCGGGGACTGCCACGAGCGGGGTAGCGGCCCCCTCGTGACCGCGCAGCCGATCATCGTGGACATCTGGCCGCGCGACCCGCGTTCGCGCTACTACGGCGACTGCACCCGAACGGTCGTCCATGGCCCGCTCGACCGGGCCGACCCGACGCTCGTCGAGATGCACGCCGCCGTCGCCGAGGCGAAGCGCGCGGCGATCGGCGCCGCGCGCGCGGGCGCGACGGGCGAGACCGTCCACGCGGCGTCGTGTGCGGCGTTCTCGGTGCGCGCCTTCGCAACCGGCCTCCCGCCCCGCGGCGCGGCGGGCAGGGCGTCGGCCACGTTCGCCCACGGCACGGGCCACGGCGTCGGGCTGGACGTCCACGAGCCGCCGCTGCTCGATAAGGGCGGGCCGCCTCTCGTTGTCGGCGATTGTGTCACCATCGAGCCGGGGCTGTATTCGCACGTGCTCGGGGGCGTACGCATCGAGGACATGGTCATCGTGCGCGAGGGCGCGTGCGAGAACCTCAACACGATTCCGGAAGGACTCACGTGGGCATGAACAGACGGGTCGCGGCAGCGCTCTTCATCGCGTGCGCGCCGCTGAGCGTGCGTGCCGAGCCGCAGACGATCGCACTGCCCTTCGACGCGTCGCGCGTCGGCCCGGGCGTCCCCGCGTTCGCGGTGCGCCCCGGGTACCGCGTCACGCTCGCGGCGGAGGGGATCGACAACGCCCGATTCCTCGAGTTCAGCGCCGACGGTGCGCTGTTCCTCAGCCGCCCCGACAAGGGCGAGATCATGGCGCTGCGCGACGCGAACGGCGACGACGCATACGCCGATGGCGAGCGCACGACGTTCGTGTCCGGCCACCGGTCGGTCCACGGCCTCTGCTGGCGCGACGGCTGGCTCTGGTTCGCGCCCTCCACCGGTGTGCACCGCGCCAAGGACGCCGACGGCGACGGCCGCGCCGAGACGGTCGAGGAGATCATCCCGACCGGCCGCCTGCCCGGCGGCTCCGGCCACTGGTGGCGCTCGCTCCTCGTGGGCCAGGACCGCTTCTACACCAGCGTGGGCGACAGCGGGAACATCACAGACGAGCGGCGCACCGAGCGACAGAAGATATTCAGCTTCGGCCTCAGCGGATCGGGCAAGGACGAGTTCTGCACCGGCATCCGCAACACCGAGAAACTTCGCTTCCGCCCGGTCGTCGGCGCCGACGGCGCGGTGACGATCTCCGACGAGATCTGGGGCGTGGACCACGGCTCGGACTGGTTCGGCAAGGAGTACGGTGAGAAGGGCTCGCAGCCCGTCACAAACGTCTGGCCGCCCGACGAGTTGAATCGGTACGAGGAAGGGAAGTTCTACGGCCACCCGTTCATCACCGGCCGCGGCATCCCGCGCCTCGAGCACCGGTACGTCGAGGGGATGATCGACCTCGCCGAGCGGAACACGCCGCCGCAGTACGAGTTCGGCGCCCACTGGGCAGCGAACGGCTGGACGTTCCTCGCGAAGGAAGCGCTCGGCCCCGGCCACGCGGGGGACGCGATGGTCGCGCTTCGCGGCTCGTGGAATTCGTCCGTGCGCGTCGGCTACGGCGTGCACCGCGTGCTGTTCGACCGCGTGACCGGCCGGCCCTTCGGCGGCCTGCGCATCGTCAACACGGTGAGCACGGACGGCAAGACCGTGCTCGCCCGACCGGTGGACTGCGCAGAAGCGCCCGACGGCAGCGTGCTGTTCTCGTGCGACATGACGGGCAAGATCTACCGCATCACGCGGGACCAGTGAGCAGCCGCATGGCGCGCCTTCCGGCTCGTCGCCCCGAAGCCTTGATGTCATCCCAAAAAGGGCGACCGAGGGGACTCGAACCCCCGACCCCCTGGACCACAACCAGGTGCTCTAACCAGCTGAGCTACGGCCGCCGTGAGGGGGCGACTCTACGCCCTCGCGTGGGCGCCAGTCAACGCCCCGTGGGCGGAAATGGCCGTTCTCGGCGGCGCGGACGGGCGCCCCGGGGATGGTAAACTCGCCGATTCCCCCCTCGGCGTCCCGGGCCTCATCGGGCGGCTCGTCGGCGGGGGGTGGCGTCGCGTGGCGGCGGCGCCGACGCACGGGCCCGATGGGCCCGCAGAATCGCAGCGCACCCCAAGGACTCTCGACACGCTATGAAACTCGACCTGACCGGCGTCAAAGTGAGCAAGAACCTGAGCGTCCCCGCCCTCGTGGAGGCCGCGCTCACACGCAAAGAGGGCTTCCTCGCGTCCAACGGCGCGTTTGTCGCCAGCACCGGCGACCGCACCGGCCGCTCGCCCAAGGACAAGTACCTCGAGGACACCGCGCCGATCCACGACAAGATCTGGTGGGGCAACGTGAACGTCGCGGTGACCCCCGCGCAGTTCGACGCTCTCGAGGCCATCGCCACCGAGTATCTCAACTCGCGCGAGCGCCTGTTCGTGTCGGACGGGTATGTCGGCGCCGACCCGAAGCGCCGCCTCAAGACGCGCACCGTCACCGAGCACGCCTGGCACGCGCTGTTCATCAAGACCCTCTTCATGCGCCCCTCCAAGGCCGAACTCGCCGAGTTCGCCCCGGACTGGACGATCCTGAACGCCGGCAAGCGCAAGCTGACCGCGCAGGAGGCCGAGAAGCTCGGCGTCGGCAAGAGCGGCGTGTGCATCGTGCAGTCGCTCACGCGCAAGAAGGTCATCATCCTCGGCACCGAGTACGCCGGCGAGATGAAGAAGTCGCTCTTCTACGCGATGAACTTCGACAT
>CAYVSR010000217.1:0-5397 GCA_964453125.1 uncultured Phycisphaeraceae bacterium
GAACGCCAGCGTGGACCGGAACCGGCGCAGCGCCGGGTTCCACGCGCCCTCGTAGACGCGCTCGTTGAAGTCGTTCCACGAGGTGACCTCGATGGTCTGCATGCGCCAAGTCTAGCCGTCGCGCACGCCCCGTAACGCACAGATCTGTGCGAGTCTCACACGTGGCGCAGCTTGTTCGCCCCGTTCAGCGCCGCCACCTTGTAGCACTCGGCCAGCGTGGGGTAATTGAACACCGCGTTCACGAAGTAGTCGATCGTGCCCTTGAACGCCATCACCGCCTGCCCGATGTGAATCAGCTCCGTCGCCCCCGAGCCGATGGCGTGTACCCCAAGGATCGTCCGCGACTCCTGGTGGATGAGCAGCTTCAGCATGCCCGTCTCGTCGCCCATCAGCTGCGCCCGGGCGATCTCCTTGTACTGAGCCACGCCCGTCTCGAACGGGATGCCATCCTTCGTCAGGCGCTCCTCCGTCCAGCCCACCATCGAGATCTCGGGGATGGCGTAGATGCCGTACGGGAACAGCTCCGGCACGCTCTCGCTCTTGACGTCGAACATGTGGCACGCGGCGATGCGCCCCTGCTCCATGGACGTCGACGCGAGCGCCGGGAAGCCGATCACGTCGCCGCAGGCGTAGATGTGGGCGACCTCGGTGCGGTAGTTCGCGTCCACCTTGATGCGCCCGCGGTCGTCCGCCTTGAGGCCCGCGGCCTCGAGGTTGAGCGAGTCGGTGTTGCCCTGGCGCCCGATGGCGTAGAGCAGGCAGTCCGCGATGAGCGTCTTGCCCGACTCGAGCGTCGCCTGCACCATCTTGTCGTCCGCCGCGCGGGCGCCCTCGGGCGGGTCCACCACTTCGACGCGCACGACGTTCTCGCCCAGGCGGAGCGTCATGCCGGCCTGGCGCAGGTGGTACTGCAGCGCCTCGGAGATCTCGGAATCGAGGAACTCCATCAGGCGGCTGCGACCCTCGATCAGCGTCGTCTTGACCCCCAGGGCCTGCAGCATCGAGGCGTACTCCGTCCCGATGACGCCGCCGCCGACCACGAGGATCGATCGCGGCACGGTCTCCATCCGCAGCAGCGAGTCCGAGTCCACCACGTTCCTGCCGTCGAACGGGATGCCCGGGCCCCTGGCGGGCCGGGTGCCGGTGGCGATCACCACGCGCTCCGCGCGAACTCGCTCCGTGCGGTCCGGCGTCTCGGCGAAGGCGACGGTGTGGGGGTCCTCGAAGCGCGCGATGCCGTTGAAGAGGTCGATGTCGTTCGAGTGCAGGTGGCTGGTGGCGACGCCAACCTCGGCGCTGATCACGTTGCGCACGAACTGGCGAAGCATCTCGAAGCGGTCGGCGCGGTTGTCCCCACCCGAGCCGCGCGCCGAACCGAAGGGGCTGGCGTACGCCGCGGCCTTCTGCGCGCCGTTCAGCTGCAGCACCGCCTCGCGGAGCGACTTGGACGGGATGGTGCCGGTGTTGAGCGCCGCGCCGCCGACCACGCGCTCGCGCTCGACGAGACAGACGCGCTTGCCCAGCTTCGCGGCCTGGATGGCCGCGCGCTGCCCCGCGGGGCCCGAGCCGATGACGCACAGGTCGTAGGTCCGCATAAGACGATCGCTCCGAGTCTGGCGGGGGTTCCCGGCCTCGCGTGGGCGCGAGCGGACCCCGAATGGAGAGTATCGGCCGGAAGCGGAGCCGCCTCAGCCCGGCCGCGGGGCTGTTCGGGGTTCAATCGGCAAATGGGCGTCGCCGGACGGTCTTCATGCGTTCTTTGCGCTTTCTTTGCGCTTCCGAGCCCTCGAACGTCTAGCGGAGCGGGGATGATTGCGGGAGAACGAAGCGTGAAACGACGGGAATCACCCCCAGGAGAACGGATCCAATGAATCGACTTCTCGCCGCCGCCGCGGCCGCCCTCGCCCTGCCCCTCGCCGCCATCGCCGGCTCGCCCACCGTGGACAAGAGCCTCGCGACGTACAAGCCCGCGCAGGGCGTCTCGGGCAACCTCAAGAGCGTCGGCTCGGACTCCATGAACAACCTCATGACCCTCTGGGGCGAGGAGTTCGCGAAGTTCTATCCGAA
This sequence comes from uncultured Phycisphaeraceae bacterium, assembly GCA_964453125.1. Classification (GTDB taxonomy): domain Bacteria; phylum Planctomycetota; class Phycisphaerae; order Phycisphaerales; family UBA1924; genus CAYVSR01. Next base: position 2,068 of record CAYVSR010000217.1, read on the forward strand.
CGCGAAGATCGAGATCGAGGGCAAGGGCTCCAGCACCGCGCCCCCGGCGCTCATGGAGAACCAGGCCCAGTTCGGCCCCATGAGCCGCGAGATGAAGAGCGCCGAGATCGACGCTTTCGAGAAGAAGTTCGGCTACAAGCCCACCGCCCTCCGCACCGGCATCGACTGCCTCGCGGTCTACGTCCACAAGGACAACCCGATCAAGTCGCTGACCATGGACCAGCTCAAGCAGATCTTCTCCGTCGCCGGCCCCGCCAGCATGACCTGGGGCCAACTCGGCCTCACCGGTGAGTGGGCCGACAAGCCCATCTCCCTCTACGGCCGCAACTCCGCCTCCGGCACCTACGGCTACTTCAAGGAGCACGCCCTCAGCAAGACCGACTACAAGCCCACCGTCAAGGAGCAGCCCGGCTCCTCCGCCGTGGTGCAGGGCGTCGCCTCCGACAAGTTCGGCATCGGCTACTCCGGCCTCGGCTACAAGACCGCCGACGTCCGCGCCCTCCCCATCGCCGGTTCGGGCGCCACTGCCATCGAGCCCTCCGCCGACACCGCCTACAGCGGCGAGTACCCCATCGCCCGCTTCCTCTACATCTATATCAACGCCAAGCCCGGCGCCGACCTTGACCCGCTCCGCAAGGAGTTCGTCCGTCTGATGTTCTCCCAGCAGGGCCAGGAAGTCGTCGTCAAGGACGGCTACATCCCCGTGACCGTCTCCATCGCCCAGGAAGACCTGGCGAAGGTCGGCATCAAGAACTGACCCGACCCCCATCCGCACTGCTCGGCGGGCGCGTCGCGCCGACCTGTTCGGCTCGACGCGCCCGCTTTATTCTGAGGGCGCCCCTCCCCTCCGGGCGCCGCCGATCACGCCCCGCCATGATGCACCGCGCAGCGCCATGACCAACCGCCCCCAGACCAACCGGCGCCGGCGCACCACCTCGCGGAGGGTGTACGTCGCCGACGCGGTCGCGGGGTCGGTGATCTCGGTCGGCGGCTTGGCGGTGGTCGCCGCGGTGCTGGGCATCTGCGTCTATCTCATCGTCGTCGCGGGCCGCCTGTTCCTGCCCGGCAGTGTGGGCGAGCGAGCACAGGGCTCGTTCGCCGCGGGCGCCGACGGCGCCCCTTGGCGCGGCGACAATCGCTGGTTCGTGCAGCCCGACGAGCACCTCACCTCGCTCGTCGCGCTCGACCGCGAGGGCAACGCCCGATTCGTGGACATCAAGACCGGCGCGGAGGTCTCCGCGACGCCGGTGACGCCCGAGGGCCGGCGCATCACCGCCCTCGCCCGGGCGCCGCGCGACGGGCTGACCGCCATCGGGCTCGACGACGGCTCCGTCATCCTGGGCAAGATCGGCGTGGGCTCGCGGTTCCTCACCGGCGCCGACGCCGACGCCCCGGCCCTCGCGCCTCTCACCCCCGGCGAGACGGGCGTCTTCGAGCGCGCGATCGCGGCGCGCACGCCCATCGGTCAGATCCGCCTCGCGGAACCCGCGATCCAACTCTCGAAGCCGACGATGCTCCCCTCCGGCGAGGGCGCCGTCACACTGCTGGACTACCAGGCGACATCCTCGGCCGAGTATCTGGTCGCGATCCGCGCCGACGGCTCGGCGCAGTTCGACCTCGTGCGCAAGACCACGCCGCTGGGCGGCGGCCCGCCCCGCGTCACGCTCGAGGAGCGCGCGCTGCCCTTCCAGCCTCCCGCCGGCAAGGGCCTCCCGCGCTGGCTCTTCGTCACAGGAGACGGCTCGAGCGTCCTGACGCTGTGGGACGACGGCGTCTGCCAGCGCTACTTCGTCGGCGAAGCCGGCGCGACGCTCGCCGAGACCGCCACACTCCTGGACGCCGGCCGGCGCGTCACCGCCGCGACGCTCCTCATCGGCGCCAAGACGCTCGTGCTCGGCGACGACGCGGGCGCCGTCTACGGCTGCTTCGTCGCGCGCGACCCCGGCGCCCCAACGCCCGACCGCTCCCGCCTCGTGCGCGCCCACGCCCTCGCCCCCCACGACGCGCCCGTCGTCGCCATCGGCGTCAGCGAGCGCGACCGCACGTTCGTCACCGCCGACGCCCGCGGCGGCGTGGTCGTGCGCAACATGACCAGCCACAAGACCGTGGCGCGCCTCCGCGCCGCCGAGGCCGGCGCCGCGCACGTCCGCCTCGCCCCCAAGGGCGACGCCGTGCTCGCGTTCGGCGCAGGCGACGCGTTCGAGCGCTGGGCGCTCGAGCAGGGCCACCCCGACTCGACCGTCGGCTCGCTCTTCGGCAAGGTCTGGTACGAGGGCGAGCCCGGCCCGGCGCACGTCTACCAATCCTCCAGCGGCGACGACGCATCCGAGGCCAAGATCGGCCTCACGCCGCTCATCTGGGGCACCCTCAAGGCCACCGTCTTCGCGATGCTCGTCGCCACGCCCCTGGCCATCCTCGCGGCGATCTTCACCAGCGAGTTCCTCGGCCGGCGCGCCCGCGCGGTTGTCAAGCCCGTCATCGAGACCATGGCGAGCCTGCCCTCCGTCGTCCTCGGGTTCCTCGCCGCGATCGTGCTCGCCCCCGCGCTCGCCCGTGCTCTCCCCGGCGTGCTGCTCGCGTTCGTGCTCGTGCCCATCGCGGCGCTGCTCGGCGCGCACCTCTGGCACTTCGTGCCCACGCGCGTCAGCGCCGGCGTCTCCGCGAAGGCCCGCCTCGGCATGCTCGCCGTCACGCTGCTCATCTCCGGCGCCGCCAGCCTCGGCGCCGGCCCCGCGGTCGAGCGTGCGCTCTTCCGCCCCACGCGCGCCGACCTCGCCGCCATGGCCGGCCGCGTCGCGCCGCTCGGCCCCGACGAGACCCCCGCCTGGGTCGGCTCGCGCGAGTCCTTCACTCCGGCCGAGCAGCGCCGCCTCCGTGCAGATGGGCTCCGCGCCCGCGACGGCGCCGTCGTCCGCCCCGACCCCGGCGCAGAGCCCACCGAGAGCCTCCGCGCCGCCGCCGGCCCCAACGCCGCGCCCAGCCTCCGCTCCTGGCTCGATGGGGTCTACGGCGAGGCGTGGCCGGGGTGGCTCGCGATCGGCTTCCCCTTCGTCGCCGCGACGCTCGCGCTCGCCTCCGTCCGCCTCGTCGACCCGCGTCTCGCGCGCCTCGAGACCTACGCCTCCGGGCGCGCCGCCGCCGCGGTCGAACTCTTCAAGTTCCTCGCCCTCCTCGCGCTCACCGGCGCCGGTGCGCTGGGCCTCGCTCTCGCACTTCAGGCGCTGGGGCTGGACCCGCGTGACTCCCTGCTCGGCCCCTTCGACCAGCGCAACACGATGGTTGTGGCCATCGTCATGTCCGTCGCGATCGTCCCCATCATCTACACCATCT
>CAYVSR010000218.1:0-3596 GCA_964453125.1 uncultured Phycisphaeraceae bacterium
CCCTCCGTGCCTTCGTGCCTTCGTGCCTTCGTCCCTCCGTCCCTTCCTACTCAATCACCGCCACATCCATCGCGATGATCTCCGGGCACCTCGAATGGATCGTCGCCAGCGCCGCCTTGCTCGGCTCGCTGTCGAGGCGGATGCGGGCGCACGCGGCCTTGGCGCCCAGATAGATCACGTTCTCCATCTCCTCCACGTTCACCGACTCGTCGGCGAGGGCGCCGAGCACCCGCGCCAGCACGCCCGGCCGGTTGAGATGGGTCACCGTGAGCAGGCGCACCGCGGGGCTGCGCACCTCGCGGTTCACGCAGTTGAGCGCTTCGCTCGTCTCCTTGTAGGTCTTGAGGATGCGGATCGTCTCGTCAGCCACGGCCTGCTGCGCCTGATCGGTGCTGGCGCCGATGTGGTGCGTGCCGTAGACCCCCGGCGCCTTCGCCGTGGCGCTGTCCCACGCCGCCTCGCCGCCCGCGGGCTCGCCGTCGAATACGTCGAGCCCGGCGCGAATGCCCTTCTCTTTGATCGCCTTGAGCATCGCGGCCTCATCCACCACCGTGCCGCGCGAGGTGTTGACGAAGATGGCGCCGGGCCGGAGGGCGTCGAAGAACTCGGCGCCGATGAGCCTCTCGGTGTCCTTCGTGGCGGCGACGTTGATCGACACCACGTCCGACAGTTTCGCGACCTCGACGGGCGATGCGCACCGCTTCATGTTCAGCGAGGCGTCGGAGTCGTCCGACAGCGAGCGCGACCAGCCGACGATCCGCATGCCGAAGGCTTGGCCGCGCAGCGCGATCTCGCGCCCGATGCGCCCGAGGCCCACGATGCCCAGCGTCCTGCCGTGGAGCCCGCGCGCCTTGGCGAACTCCTTCTTGCTCCACGTGCCCGCGCGCAGGCCCGCCACCTGGTCGGGGATGCGCCGGTCGCAGGAGAGAATGAGCCCCCAGACCAGCTCGGCCACGGCGTGGCTGTTCTTGCCCGGGCAGTTGGCCACGAACACGCCGCGCTCGCTCGCCGCAGGCACGTCGATGTTGTCCACCCCCGCGCCGGCCCGGATGATCAGCCCCAGCCTGTGGGCCTGCTCGAACACCGGCGCCCGCACCTTCGTGGAGCGCACGATCAGAACCTCCGGGTCGTGCTGGGCCATCAGGGCCGGCAGCGTGTCCGCGGTGGCGTCGGGCGCGGTGATGACCTCGCACCCCAGCGCGTGTGCCGCGGCGACGCCGGACTTCTCGAACTTGTCGACGATGAGCACTTTCATGGTGTGGTGATCCCGCTCCTCCCGCCCGGCGCGTTCAGGCAAGCATATGGACGAGCAGCCCCGAGCGCAGCTTGGGCTCGAACCACGTGGATTTCGGCGGCATCATCAGCCCTGCGTCCGCCACGGCGAGCAGCTGGTCCATCGTGGTCGGGAACATGGCGAACGCCGCGGCGGCCTTGCCCGTGGCGACCAGCCGCTCGAGTTCGGCCGTGCCCCGGATGCCCCCGATGAAGTCGATGCGCTTGTCCGTCCGCAGGTCGCGGATGTTCAAGATCGGCGCCAGCACGAGATCGGAGAGCATGCTCACGTCGAGCGAGTTCACCGGGTCGTACGTCGGGACCGAATCCGGCATGAACTGGCACCGCCACCAGCGCCCCTTGACGAAGGCGCAGAACGACCCGTGGCTCGGCGGCGAAGGGTCGCCCGCGGGTGAAACCTCGCACACCTTGCCGACCCTCGCGAGGAAGTCCTCCGGCGACAGGCCGTTGAGGTCCGCCACGGCTCGGTGGTAGGGCAGAATCTTGAGTTCGTTGGCGGAGAAGAGCACGCTGAGAAAGAGCTGCGATTCGGCTTCGGCGCCGTCGCCCGCGGCGCGCCGTTCCGCGCCCGAACGCGACGCGGCGGCACACCGGTGATGCCCGTCCGCCACGTAGAGGCAGCGGTGCGACGCGAGCGCCTTGAGCAGGGGCTCGAACGTATCGACGGCCCACACGGTGTGGCGCACGCCGTCGGGCGCGGCGAAGTCGTAGAGCGCCGGCGCCGCCGCGGCGCGGGCGACCAGCGTGGTCACCGCGTCGTCCTGCTTGTGCGCCAGAAAGACGGGCTCGGCGTGGGCGCCCAGCGTGAGCACGTGTCGGACGCGGTCGTCTTCCTTGTCCTTACGCGTCTTCTCGTGCTTCTTGATCAGGTCCGCGTCGTAGTCGCGCACGTCGCAGCAGCACACCACGCCCGTCTGCGTCTGGCGCCCGACGCCCGGCAGGTCGGCGCTCTGGCGATACAGGTACACGCGCGCCGCGCCATCGCCGGTCAGCGTGCCGTCGCCCCTGAACCGGTCCAGGTTCTCCCGACCCTTCGAATACACCGCGTCGTCGTACGCCCCGACCGAGTCGGGCAGGTCCGCGTCCGGTCGCACCACGTGCATGAACGACCGGGGCGAGCGGGCCGCCTCACGCCGAGCCTCCTCGCGGTTCACCACGTCGTACGGCACACAGGCCACCTCGGCGGCAAACTGCGCATCGGGTCGGACGGCTCGAAACGGGTGCAGGTGCAGCATGTGCCGAACGTCCTCCGTACTTCTGGGGGCTCGATGGTACCGACGCACCCTCGCGCATGCGGACCTTCCGCGCCGGCGCGGGCCGCGGCGTGCGCGGCCTGTCCCGCGGGCGCCGACGGATCGGCGCCGGCCAGCCAATCCGCACTCATCCCACACTTTCTAAGGACCGATCCGGACCCGAACCGCCACCTCGTGCGTCTATACTCGCCAACCCCGAGGAGAACCGAAATGTCCCAGCGCGCGCTCCGTCCCACGTCCGCGAAACCCATGGCCTTTCTTGGCCTTTCCGCGGCGCTTGTCGCCCTTCTTGCCGGTTCCACGCTCCAGGCGCAGGAAGCCGCCCCGGCCGCCCAGCCCACTCCCGCCGCGCAGCCGGCGACCCCCGCACCCCCGGCGACCACCGTCGCCGTGCCGCAGGTCGTGGCGCCGGAAGTGAAGCGCGAACCCCCGCCGCTGACCGCCGAGCCGAGCACCATCGCCCTGGGCTTCATGGACCCCGAGGCCAGCGCCACCGGCAAGAGCGTTCTCAAGAACACGGGCGACAAGGAACTGAAACTGCTCCGCGCCCAGACGTCGTGCTCGTGCACCGTCGCGACGGACGTTTCGAACAAGGTCCTCCAGCCCGGCGAGTCGATCGAGATCGAGGCCACCCTCAAGGGTGGCAAGTTCCCCGGCCCCCAGCAGAAGGCCGTCCGCGTGTTCGTCGACGGCTACGCCGTGCCCGTGCAGATCTGGGTCACCGGCGAGGTGGCCTACGGCGTGAAGAGCACGCCGGTGTACGTGGACGCGTTCCAGACGCGCACGGGCGAGGTGACGTTTGAATCGACCGATGGCAAGCCTTTCAAGATCGTCAGCGTGAACTGCTCCGTGCCGCCGTACGTCGGCTTCGACCCGGCGAAGGACGAGCCCCGCAACAAGTACACGCTCAAGTACGACTTCCAGGGCATCGAGGACCCCAAGCTCCCGCGCTGGTGGCTCGTCGAGACGGACCACCCCAAGGCCCCCGTGGTCGACCTCCGCGTAATCAACCCCGCGCTGATCCCGCAGCAGAACCCCAAGGCGCCCTGG
>CAYVSR010000218.1:3606-5384 GCA_964453125.1 uncultured Phycisphaeraceae bacterium
CGCCCTGGACCTTCATGGAGGACCGCTCGATCGTCGGCGCCCTCAAGGTCGGCGAAAGCAAGGACTTCACGATCACCGTCCGCCCCGTGTCGCCCCCGGCGACGGACGCGACCAAGCCCACGTTCACCGTGAGCAACGACGCGATCAAGGTCGAGTACGTCGGCGACGAGAACGGCGCCGAGGGCTTCGTGATCAAGGCGAAGATCACAGCCGTCAAGGCGCTGGGCGAGTGCTCGTTGCTCAACGAGCGCGTCACCGTGTCGTGGCTGGGCCACGAGAACCAGTACGACCTGTTCGGGCGCATCGTCAGCACGGACAAGGCCGCGATGAAGAACAGCGGCCCGATCATGGAGTGACCGGCGCCCTGCGCACCCTCCCCTCATGAACCCCAGCGCACCCGGCGACGTTGACCGCACCCGCGGCCGGCCCACGCCGGGCGCTTTGTTTTTGACCAGCGCGTTGGGCGTCGCTGCGTTCCTGCTCTTCGGCGCGTTCGCCAAGGTGTACACCGAGGCGACGCGCGAGACGCCCACCTGGCCGATCGTCCCGCTCGCGCACGCGGCGTTCGAGGCGGTCGTGGCCCTCGCGCTGCTCGCGCTTCACAAGCGGGCGTTCGCGTGGGTGTTCGTGGGCTCTCTCTTCTCGTTCTTTGCCGGCGTGACGATGCACCGGCTGCTCGGGGGCTACCCGTCCTGCGGCTGCTTCGGCAAGTTCGCCATCCCGCCCTACATCACGCTCGCGCTCGACGCCTTCGTTGTTGCGATGAGCCTCGGGCTGGCGCTGCGCGCGGGGCTGGGCGGGCGCGCGGTGGCGGCGATGGGCGCGCTGATCCTGCCGCTGGCGGTGGGTGGGAGCGTGTATTCGTTGAAGACGAGCGACCCCCCGCCGCGGGCGTTCACGGGGTCGGCGCTGCTCAGGGAATCCGCGCCGGCCGTGGCGCCCAAGCAAGCGCCGCCGGCCAGGGCCGAAGCGAACGACGGCGCGAGACCGAGTGACGCCCCCGCCGATGGCGCTCCGGCGGTCCAGGCGCCGCCAGCTCCGGCGCCGGCGCCGCAGGCCGGCGCGGCGCAGCCTGCGCAGGCTCCGGCCCAGGGGGGCGCCGACCTCTCGGCACAGCAATCGCTGCTGCTCGTGCCCGGCGCGGCGGGCCGAGCGCTGCAGGGCGCGCCGCCGCCCGAGTGGCTCACGCTGCTGATCGAGTGCGTGAACGACACCGGCCCCGAGAGCGCCGGGCGCGCGTGGCTCGTGTTCGTGTACGACCCCGACTGCGAGATCTGCAAGCGCTTCATCCCCGCGATGGAGCAGCACCAGCGCTTCGATTCGAAGGAGGCGGGCGCGAACCTCCGCGTCGTCATGGTGCGCAAGGCCGACCTCGAGCCCTTCGAGATCCCCGACTGGGCCTGGCCCGCCTCCCCCACCGTGCTGCTCGTGCGCTCCGGCAAGATCATCCACGAGTGGGGCGGCGACAAGACGCCCTATCCAACGGTGTTGCAAGGGAAGCTTGACATGGGCGGGGCGGCGCATCTCGACTGGCTCGAGGAGACCCACACGCCGCTGACGCCCGAGTGAGCACGGCGCACAGAGCGCCCAATCCCTTTCGCCAAATCCGTCAAACAACCGATCCGTCACACAACCACTCCGTCAGAGCCCGGAGCGGCAGCGACGGGGTAACCGATCTCCTGACTCTGCGCCACGATTGGCACGCGACCGCGCGCCGCAGAAGGCGCCCCGCGCGCTCCGCAGTCCGAAGGACTGCACGCCAGTAGCCGGGGGTGAAG
>CAYVSR010000219.1:0-5380 GCA_964453125.1 uncultured Phycisphaeraceae bacterium
GACACCCAGCACGATCGCCAGCGCCGCCAACCCGCCGCCAGCCAGCGCCCCTTGGCGGGGCTTCCCCTTGGCCCGGAAGACGAACCACACCAACGCCCCGGCCCCCAGCGCCAGACCGGCGGAGATCAGGGGCTGCTCGAACAGCCAGACCTCGATCGCGGGCGGGTCGGGGAGTGGCGGGGGCTGAGCCCAAGGGGCTTGCGGCATGGCTGGTCGCCGATTCGTGGGAATCGTGCGCGCGGTTCGCCCCGCGCCTCAGTTTCGGGCGTGCAAGGACCGATATTCCCATGGTCGGGCTGTCGCTGCGCCCGCTCGGACCGCTCCCCCGATCCACGCCCGAGTCATCCGCCCCTGGAACGCCGCGGGGCGAGGAACCGCTCATGACCGCCACCGCGTCACGCCCCGCGCCGCCCGAGCCATCGATCGCCGTCCTTGAGCGGAATCTGGCGGCGCTCGACCGGCTGTCGCCCGGCGCCGCGCGCGAGATCGAGCGAGCCCGCCCGAGCGCCGGGATGGAATGGGTGACGGCGGACGACGGAGCCGAAAGCGCCTCGCTGCACGGCCGGTGGCTCGCCAGTCGGCGCAGGCCGCTGGAAGAGGCCGACCGTCTCGCCGGCACCGTGGACATCAAGGAGCGGGCGGGCGTGGTCGTGCTGGGCTTTGGGCTGGGCCGCCACGTGGAGGCGATCGCCCGAAAGATCGCACGCACGGGCCTGGTCGTCGCGTTCGAGCCCGATGTCGAACTGCTTCGCGCCGTGTTCGAGCGCGTCGACTGCTCGCGCTGGATCCGCGAGACGAACGTGGTGCTGCTCACCGATGGCGCCGATGCGGCCGGCATGGGCGCGGCGCTGCGCGGGGCAGAGTCACTGGTCGCGATGGGCACGCAGATTGTCGCGCATGCACCGAGCACGCCGCGCCTGGGCGACCTCGCGGGCCAGTTCGGCGAGACGCTCTCGCGCGTCGTGTCCGCGCTCCGCACCTCGCTGGTCACCACGCTGGTGCAGACCGAGACCACCATCCGCAACCTGCTGATGAACATCGGGGCCTACGCCTCGTGCCCCGGCGTGGCGGACCTCGAGCACGCGTGCGTCGGTCGGCCGGCGGTGGTCGTCTCCGCCGGGCCGAGCCTGGCGCGCAACGTGCGCCTGCTCGCCGAGCCGGGCGTGCGCGAACGCTGCGTGATCGTCGCCGTACAGACGGCCCTCAAGCCCCTGCTCGAAGCGGGCGTGCGCCCCCACTTCGTGACGGCGCTCGATCACCACGAGATCAGCGCGCGGTTCTACGAGGGGCTGACGCCCGCGATGGTCGAGGGCGTGACGCTCATCGCCGAGCCGAAAGCCAACCCGCGCATCCTCGACTCCTTCCCCGGCGCCGTGCGCTGCCCGAGCGACGATTTCCTTCGCTCTGTGCTCGGCGACGAGTTCGAGTCGGCAACGGCGCGCGGCTCCGTGCCGCCCGGCGCCACCGTCGCGCACCTCGCGTACTACGTGACGCGCCTGATGGGCTGCGACCCCGTGGCTCTCATCGGCCAGGACTTGGGCTTCACCGACGGCCAGTACTACGCCGCCGGCGCCGCGATCCACTCCGTCTGGGCCGGCGAACTCAACCCCTTCCGCACGCTCGAGATGTTCGAGTGGGAGCGCATCGCCCGCTCTCGCGGCATCCTGCGCGAGGCGACCGACCACCTCGGCCGCCCCGTCTACTCCGACGAGCAGATGATGACCTACCTCGCGCAGTTCGAGCGCGACTTCCAGGACGACGAATCCAAGGGCCTGCTCACCGTGGACGCCACCGAGGGCGGCGTGCGCAAGGCCCACACCCAGCGGATGCGCCTCGCCGACTTCCTGCGCGACTACGCCCCCGCCGACAGCCCCCCGCTGCCGGCCCTCGATGCCCCGGCCGGCGCCGGCGCGAGCCCGGAACTCGCCGGCGCGCTCCGGCGGCGCCTGCGCGAGGTGCGCGCCGGCGTGTGGCGCGTGGGCGACCTCACGCGTCGCGCCGACGGCCTGCTCGGCCAGATGCTCGAGCGCCACGAGGACCAGGCGCGCGTGAACACGCTCATCGAGCGCGTCTACGCGCTCCGCGACGAGGCCACCGCCTGCCAGCCCGCGTACGCCCTCACCCAGCGCTTCAACCAGGCCGGCGCCTTCAAGCGCGCCAAGGCGGACCGCGCCATCGGCCTCGACGCCGACGCCGGCGCCGACGAGATGGTCACGCAGCGGGCGCGCATCGACCGCGACCGCCAGAACCTCCGGTGGCTCGGCGACTCGGCCGACGCCCTCGGCGGCCTGCTCGACCACGCCGTCCGAACGCTCGACGGCGCCCCGAAACTCACCCGCGACGCCCTCGAGGCCGAGCCGATCGACGGCGCCGAGGCGCCCGCACGCCCCACCGTCGTTGGCGCGATGATCCTCGTCGATCCGGCGCGCCCACTCATCTCGCTTTCAGGCCCGCTCGCGGGTCGGTCGCTCCTGCGCCTGACCCTCGAGCGCCTCGCGCGCGTCGAGGGCCTCGATCGCGCCGTGCTGCTGACCGACGACACGGCGCGCACGCGCGAACTCGTCGGCGCCGCCATCTCCGGCCTCGAGGTCGCGATCGAGCGCGTGCCGGACGCCGGGCTGGGCCGGCGCGCGCGCGGCGTGCGCGTCTGCCGCGCGTGGGCGCCCGCGTGCTGGCGCAGCGCCATCGGCAACCTCACCGTGTACGACGAACTCCTCGCGCCCGACGCCATGGCCGACGCGATGGAGCGCCTCGGCATCGACGCGGCGCTGCTCGTCGGGCCCGACTGGGTCTGCGTCGACCCCGCCCTAACCGGCGCCGTGATCGAGCGCCACCGCGAGCGGCCGGACAAGCACCGCCTCGCCTTCACACAGGCCGCGCCCGGCCTGAGCGCCATGGTCATCGACCGCCACGTCGTCCGCGACATCGCCGAGGCGTCGCAGCCCGGTCGAGGCGGCGTCTTCGCGAGCATCGGCGGTCTGCTCGGTTACGTGCCCGTTCGCCCAAAGGCGGACCCGATCGCGCAGCCCATCTGCGTCGGCGTCGCGCCGGTCGTGCGCGACGCGGGGCTGCGGTTCATCCCGGACACCTCGGGCGGGCGGGCCGCCGTGGACGCCGCAATCGGCGCACTGGGCGAGCGGTTCGCGACAGCCTCGGCCGAAGAGATCGCGCGCGCGGCCGCTGGCTCGCCCCGCGCGCTCGGGCCTCGACACCTGGTCTTCGAAGCCACGACACGCCGGTCGCTCGGCGGGCGTCGCGCCGACTGGGCCCGCGCGGGCGACTTCGCGGGCGATCGCGCTGGTGAACTCACCCCCGACACGGTTCGCGCTGCGGTGGCTGGTCTCACGCGCGAGCGCGACGACATCGTCGTGACGTTTGGCGGCGCCGGCGACCCCTCACTGCATCCCGACCTTCCATCCCTCGTTCGCGCCGCGCGCGACGCGGGCGCCGTGGGCGTGCACGTCCGCACCGATCTCGCGGGCGATGACGCCTCGATCACCGCGCTGATCGCAGCCGGCGCCGACGTGGTGAGCGTGGACCTGCTGGCGCAGGAGCCGGCAACGTATGCCGCGCTGACCGACGGTGGCGATCTCACGATCGCGCTGGCGAACCTCGACCGCCTGCTGGAGGCGCGCGAGCCGGAGAGCGAATCTCGCTGGCTGCGCGCCCCGATCGTCGTGCCGCGCATGACCCGCTGCGACGCGGTGTACGAAGAGCTCGAGGCGTTCTACGACCGGGCGACGCTGGTGTGCGGGCACGCGATGCTCGACCCGCTGCCCGCGGGGTGCGAGAACGCGGACGAGCGCATCGCCGGGCTGCCCCCGCCGCGGATCGCCGCGAGCCGTGCCGCGGAGGAGACGCGCATCGTGCTGTGCAACGACGAGCGCAGATCGCCCGCGCCGCCGGAGGCCCGGGCGTGAACGCGCTGGCGATCATTCTTGGCCGGGCGGGCAGCAAGGGCGTGCCGGCCAAGAACGCGCGCCCGGTCGCAGGTCGCCCGTGCATCGAGTGGACGATCGAGCACGCGCTGCGGTCCCGATCGATCGGTCGCGTGGTCGTCTCGACCGACGGCGCCGATCTCGCGAGAATCGCGCGGGACATGGGCGCCGAGGTCGTCGCCCGCCCCGACGCCCTCGCCGGCGACAGCGCCACGGTGGACGACGCGGCTCGCCACGCGGCGCGCGAGATCGAAGCGGCCTCGCGCCCGATCGGATCGCACGTCGTGATCCTCTACGCCAACGTCCCCGTCCGCCCCGACGACTTGACGGACCGCGCCTTGGCGCTACTCGGGACATCCCGCTGCGATTCGGTGCAGTCGTGCTGCGCCGTGGGCAAGCATCACCCCTGGTGGACGGCGCGAATCGATCCGGCCTCCGGCGCGCTCGGCGCGTGGGAGGGCGATGTCCTCAACCACGGCGTGTTCCGGCGCCAGGACCTGCCCCCCGCGTTCGTGCCCGATGGCGGCGTGATCGCACTGACCCGCGAAGCGCTGATGCTCGAGATCCCCGGCGTCGCTCCCGGGCCGCACGCCTTCTTCGGGCGGGATCGGCGCGCCGTGATCACGGCGGAGGGCGACGTGGTGGACATCGACGGCGAGATCGACCTGCTCGTGGCCGACGCCGTGCTGCGCACACGCGCCGATCGCACCGCCCCGGCACGGCAAGCCGCCGGCGTGGGGGCGGCGTGAATATCGGCGGGCGCGCCATCGGGCCCGGCGAGGCGCCTTACGTGCTCGCCGAGATCGGCGTGAACCACGACGGCTCGGTCGCGCGGGCGCTCGAACTCGTGGACGGCGCGGCGGAGGCGGGCGCCGATGGCGTGAAACTGCAGCATTTCGAGGCCGAACGCCTCATGAGCCGCGCATCGCGCCTGGCGGCGTACCAGGAGGACGCCGGTGAGCGCGACCCCGTCGAGATGCTGCGCCGTCTCGAACTCACCGTCGCCGACATGGCGCGTATCGTCGAACGCGCACACGCCCGCGGTGTGCACGCGATCGTGACGGTGTTCAGCGACTCGCTGGTGCCCGGCGCGCTCACGCTTGCGTGGGACGCGCTCAAGACCGCCTCGCCGGACATCGTGAATCGCCCGCTGCTCGACGCCCTTGGCGCGGCCGGCCTGCCTCTCATCGTCAGCACGGGCGCGGCAGAGCCCGACGAGATCGAGCGGTGCGTGGGTTGGCTCGAGGGCGCCCGCGCGCAGCGGCGCCTCGCGCTGCTGCAGTGCGTCTCGTCGTACCCCTGCCCGGCCGATCAGGCCGCGGTCGGGGGCGTCGTCGCGCTCCGCGAGCGGTTCGGCCTGCCCACGGGGTACAGCGACCACACCAGCGACGAGGACACCGGCGCCCTCGCCGTCTCGCTCGGCGCGTGCATTCTGGAGAAAC
>CAYVSR010000220.1:0-5376 GCA_964453125.1 uncultured Phycisphaeraceae bacterium
GTGGTGGCGGCGGCGGCGGCGGCAAGCGCTGGTAAACCGCTCCCCCGGCCCCGGCGCCCGCGACGCACCACGTCGCGACGCCGTGACCTCGTGATTGCATGATCACAACCCCGGTCGAGAGGCCGGGGTTTTTCATTTGGCGTGCCCGGCCCAAGGTGACCATGGTGTGGACGCCCCGGCGCCCGCGCTCACTTGGCGAGGCCGGCCTCGATCGTCGCCAGCGTGCGCGCCTCCGCGCCCGGATCGAGCACGCGCACGCGCGGGCCGAGGTTTACGCCCTCGCGCAGGCCGTGCTCAAGGATGTAGAGCGTCTCGCCGCGCGTCGCTACGCCGGTGGGGAACCAGGGCCCCTCCGAGCGGCATGCGGTGTCGATTCGAGCAGTTTCGTGCGGCCGCGCGTCCATGTCGTCGCGGCGGGGGCGGCGCGCCCCGGAGATGCGCACCACGCGCCGGCCGTCCGGGTCCGCGGTGTAGAGGACATCGTTCGTGTCGATCGCCACGCCCCACAGCGCGCCCAGCGCGGCGGCGGGCGCCGGGGCGTCGGGGTCCTTCGCGATCGAGGGCACGAGGAGCGCGCCGCCGGTGCTGGCGGTCACGTGCCAGAGGCTGGCGCCGTCGTTCACGATCGCGTCGCCGATGGCCGTCCACGCCATGCCGGTGATCGTGCGCCGCGTGCGCCCCTCGCCCACCGAGCCCTCGGGCAGGGCGGGCCGTGCGAGGCTCGCGAGCGCGACGAAGCCCGGGTCGGGGTCGCTCGGCAGCGGCGCGATGCGCACGCCGAGGTCGGCGCCGTCGATCGCCCACCAGAGGACCTCCCCTTCACCCTTGAGAAACGTCTCCGTGTGGATGGAGCCGTCGGGGTGCGGCGGGATGACAACCGCGCGTCCGCCGTCTGGCGCGAAACGGAGTATGGCCTGGGGGAACGCGTGACGCGTCTCATCGAACTGGATGTGCTCGGCATAGAGCGTGGGCGCAGCGCCGGGGGTGAGGGTGAGCCAGTGCGCGTGCGTGCGCGGCGCGAAGACGGTCGCGACGCCATCGGGCGATATCTTCCAGACGACGCTGCGCAAGGCGTCGGCGACGAAGACGATTCCCGAGGGGTCCACCGCGATGCCGCGCCCGGGATGGGCGATGGCGCCGGACGGGCCGACGACCGCCCAGACGACCACACGCAGGAGCGATGCAGGGCGATGGAACACGGCGCGACCTCCACGCGTGGCCGCCGGCCAGGACGAGTGAGCCGGCGACTCGGGCGATGGTACCCGGCCGTTTTGCCCGATTTCATCGGTTGGATGGGCCCAAGCAAGCCGCCGGAGCCCCCGGGGGGTTGACTGGCGGGCCGCGGGACCGTCGCCTACAGTGGGGGAGTTACGGCGTGATTCCGGCCTCGCATGGCCGGCGCCTTTCGGACCGACGCGGATTCGAGACCCGAGCATCAGCGCCAGTTCCAGATTTCAAGTTCTCGGGTTTTCAGGATTCGCATCGTGAAGAAGATTTATGTCGGCAACCTCCCGTTCTCCGTCAACGACGATCAGCTGCGCCAGATGTTCGAGGCGCACGGCGCCGTGGC
Source organism: uncultured Phycisphaeraceae bacterium (assembly GCA_964453125.1). Lineage (GTDB taxonomy): Bacteria > Planctomycetota > Phycisphaerae > Phycisphaerales > UBA1924 > CAYVSR01. Next base: position 1,571 of record CAYVSR010000220.1, read on the forward strand.
CTCCGCGTCGATCGTCATGGACCGTGAGACCGGCCGTCCGCGCGGCTTCGGCTTCGTCGAGATGAGCGACGCCAGCGCCGCGGACACCGCGATCAACGCCATGAACGGCAAGGACTGCGGCGGTCGCGCCCTCGTCGTCAACGAGGCCAAGCCCCGCGAGGGCGGCGGCGGCGGCGGTCGTGGCGGCTTCGGCGGCGGCGGTGGCGGCGGCCGCGGCGGCTTCGGTGGTGGTGGCGGCGGCGGCGGCAAGCGCTGGTAAGACCAGCGGCTCCCGTTCGCGCGTCACGTCAGTGATTGGATGATCACAACCCCGGTCGAGAGGCCGGGGTTTTCCGTTGGGATCAGTTCACCGCAGAGGCGCGGAGGCGCGGAGGCGCGGAGAAGAATGGATCGGGTTCTTCAGAGCCGGGAGCGGGAGCGACCGAAGCAAGGGCGCACGGCAGCGCTGTTGTCGGGCTTTGCGCGCGTCGATCGGATGCCCCGTCACTTCCGTTCCGGGCTCCGAAGGAACGATGGGCAGGTTGCGTGCGAACCCTGAGTCTTACCTCTCCACCACCATCGCCACCGCGTTCCCGCCGCCCAGGCACAGCGCCGCGACGCCCGTCTTCTTGTTCAGGCGCTTCATCTGGTGCAGCAGCGTGGTGAACACGCGGGCGCCGCTGGCGCCGATGGGGTGGCCGATGGCGATGGCGCCGCCCGCCACGTTCACCTTGTCCTCATTGATCTCCGCCTGGCGCATGTTCGCGATGGTCTGCGCGGCGAAGGCCTCGTTGATCTCGAAGAGGTCCACATCGTTGACGGTCTTGTTCACCCTCGCCAGCGCCGCGGGCACCGCGAAGCCGGGCGCCGTGAAGATGTCCTTGGGCGCCACGCCGGCGGTGGCGTAGCTGAGCACGCGGGCGAGCGGGGTGAGCCCGAGAGACTTCGCCTTGTCGGCAGTCATCATCACCACCGCGGCGCCGCCGTCGGAGATCTGGCTCGCGTTGCCGGCGGTGATGGTCCCCTCCTTGTCGAACGCGGGGCGCAGTTTGCCGAGCGTCGCCTCCGTCGTGTCGGCGCGGAAGCCCTCGTCCTTGTCGCAGCCTTCCTTCTGGCCGATCTGCTCGGCGGTCAGCGGCGTGATCTCGCCCTTGAACCAGCCCTCCGCCGTGGCCTTCGCGGTCAGCGTGTTCGAGCGCACGGCCCAGCGGTCCTGATCGGCGCGGGTGACCTTGAACTGCTTGGCGGTGTGTTCGGCGGCGTTGCCCATGGCCCAGCCCTCGAAGGCGCAGGTGAGGCCGTCGAACTGCATGTGATCGATCAGCTTGCCGTCGCCGAACTTGATGCCGGCGCGCGCGTAGACGAGGTGCGGGGCGAGCGACATGGACTCAAGCCCGCCCGCCACGCCGCAGTCGATGTCGCCGGCCTTGATGGCCTGCGCGATCATCATGGCGGCCTGAAGGCCCGAGCCGCAGACCTTGTTGACGGTCCAGCAGTTCATCGAGTTGGGCAGGCCGGCCTTGAGCGCGGCCTGGCGCGCCGGGTTCTGGCCGAGGCCCGCCTGCAGCACGCAGCCCATGACGACCTCCTGCACGTGCTCGGCGCTGCCGGGCGCGTCGGCGAGGGCAGCCTTGATCGCGTACGCACCCAGGTCCGTCGGCTTGGTGCGGGAGAGCGCCCCCATGAACTTGCCGATCGGGGTGCGCTTGGCGGCGACGATGACGGGGGTGCGATCGGCCATGGGTCGGGGGTCTCTCGGAGGGCGTCGGGTGTATGTTCGGCTGGCGTGGCCCGGGGGCGGGAAGGCCCGCGGGATCGGGCGCGCCGGGCAGTGAAGCGCCGGTGAAGCGAGCCTGAAATCATAGCGGGGCGCCGGCCACCAAGGCTTGACGCATACACTCGACCCGCACGATGTCTTCCGCGCCGACAAGATCGTTCCAACCGAGAGGCATGCCCGGCGCGGGCGATGCGCTGCGCCGCGGCGCCTCCGCCGCGCGGGCGCTCATGCCCCGGCCCACGGTCTCCACGCTCAAGCGCTGGCGCCTGGGGCTCGAGTTCGCGGTGATGTTCTTCGGCGTGCCCGCGGCGGTGGTGCTCATCCCGCTTCCGAAGATCGTCATCCCCTCGCTGCTCGTCGGCGGGGCGCTGTGCCTCTGGCTGCTGCTGACGGACGACTCGTTCGACCGCTCGAGCCTCTGGAACGCCCACGCCGTGCGCGCCCGCATGCCCAAGATCCTGCTGCGCTTCGCCATCGCGGCGGCGCTGATCGTGCCGGGTGTGCTGATCTTCAAGCCCGAACTCTTCCTCGAGCTTCCCTCGAACAACACCGCGCTCTGGCTGGTGATCATGTTCGCGTACCCGCTCTTCAGCGTCTACCCGCAAGAACTCATTTTCCGCTGTTTCGTGTTCCACCGGTACGCGCCGGTGTTCGGTCGCGGCGCCGGGATGATCGCGGCCAGCGCGCTGGCCTTCGGCTTCGGGCACATCCTGTTCCTCAACGTCTTCGCCGTGGTGATGACGGTCATCGGCGGCGCGCTCTTCGCGCGCACGTACCAGAAGACGAACTCCACGCTGGCGTGCTGGCTCGAGCACGGGCTCTACGGCGACTTCATCTTCACCATCGGCCTGGGCGCCTACTTCTACGCCGGCGCGATGCGCTAGCCGGGCCGTTCCGCCTCGGAAAACCCGCTGCGCAGGCCCCTCCCGCCCCGCGGTGTATGCTGTTCGCCCTTTCGCGCCGGGCCCCGAGCGCCCCGCGCGACCCTCCCCATTCAGAGACGAGAAAGACCCCGCACGATGCCCCCGCGCAAGCCCGAGAAGCCCGCCCGCAAGATCACCTCCGCCCCCGCCGAGCGCACCCACCCGGTCAAGAAGAAGGTCGCCAAGCGCGCGCCCGCGGGCAAGGGCGCGGCTGCGCCCGAGAAGGCCGAGAGCGCGCCCGCCGCCGCGCCCGCGAAGGGCACGAGCGCCAAGGGCGAGCGCAACGCGCTGCTGGGCCTGATCAATGGCGCCCCCGCCGTCGCGCGCCGCCCGCTGGCGGACGTGAGCACGGACACCCACGCCGTGTTCCCCGCCGACTCGAACCAGGCGCTGGGCATCGGCGAGTTCGCGGTGAAGTTCATGTCGGGCAAGGGCAGGCCGGGCGAGGCGGTGTTCGAGCGCACCAACATGTTCCACGTGGATTCGGTCATGTGCGCCGTCTCCGCCATCGCGCTCAACACCAACGCCCCGCGCATCCTGCGCGCCGAGGCGGTCGATTACCGCGACCCCGAGGGGCGCAGCGGCGCCACGATCTACGCCTCGCGCGACCGCGTGCCCCCGGAGAAGGCCGTCCTCGCCAACAGCGCCGCGGCCCGCGAGTGGGACTCCAACGGCACGAACTTCGGCTTCAACCCCGCGCTGGGCCACACCGCCGGCGAGTTCGGCCACAACGACTTCTACCCCGTTCCGCTCGCCGCCGCCCAGATGCGCGGGCTCGACGGCATGACCACGCTCAGGGGCATGATCCTGCTCGACGAGATCCGCGGGCGCCTGGCCGAGGTCTTCAGCCTCAAGTCGTACAAGATCGACCACGTGCTGCACGGCGGCATCGCCAGCGCCGCGGTCTTCGGCGCCATGATGGGCGCCACGCCCGAGCAGATCGAGTCCGCCATCGGCATGGTGGTGTCGCACTACGTGCCCTTCCGCGCCATCCGCGCGGGCAAGCAGCTCAGCGACTCGAAGGGCGCCTCGGCGGCGATCACCAGCGAGATGGCCGTCATCAGCGCCTGGCGCAGCATGCGCGGCTTCATGGGCCCGCGCGACATCTTCCGCAACCCCGAGGCCGT
>CAYVSR010000221.1:0-5342 GCA_964453125.1 uncultured Phycisphaeraceae bacterium
GCCGCGGCTTTGTTTCATGGGCGCGGGGCCGCCCTGCCCCGGCCCGCTACCCTCTCGGCGTGGCCAAGCGCCCCTCCAAGTCGGCATCCAAGCCCGCCGCGCCGTCGGGCCCCGCACCCTCCGGCCCCGGCCCGCGGGTCGCCGTGTTCCACGGCCCGGACGCCTTTCTGCAGGCCGAGCACACCCGCCACGTCCGCGAGGCGCTCGAAGCCACCCTCGGCCCCGAGGGTGTGCAGACCGTGGCCTTCGACGGCGACGGCGCCGAGATCGCCGACGTGCTCGACGAGTGCCGCTCCTTCGACCTTATGCAGCGCCACAAGCTCGTCACGGTTGACGACGCGGACAAGCTCGTCGCCGGCGCCAACCGCGCCATCATGGAGCGCTACGCCCAGTCGCCCAGCCCGGGCGCCAGCCTTATCCTCCGCTGCTCGAAGTGGAACAAGGGCAAGGGCCTCGACACGCTGATCGAATCGCTCGGCGGGTTCACCGCGTGCGAGCAGCCCGGACCTGCCGAGGCCGCGGGGTGGGCCGTGAAGCGCGCCGAGAAGCGCCACAACACCTCGCTCAGCCGCGAGTGCGCCCGCGCGATCGTGGACCGCGTCGGCGCGGACCTGGGCCGCATCGACATGGAGGTGGCCAAGCTCGGCGCAGCCGCGGGCGAAGGCGCGCCAATCACGCTCGAGCTGATCGCCGAACTGACGGGGCGCAGCGGCGAGGAGGAACTCTGGGCGGTGCAGGGCCCGCTGCTGGGGGAGGACCCGGAAGCCGCCATCGGCGCGGTGCGCGATTCGCTGACCCTCTGGCGCCAGAGCGCCACGGGCGTGGTCTACGCCGAGATCGACCTGATCCGGAAGGCGCACGCCGTCGCCCGTCTCGTCGAGCAGGGCGCGGACCCGTTCAGCGCCGCCAAGCGAGCAAGGATCTGGCGGGATGGGGACCGGGTTGCGGCGCTGGGGCGGCGTGCCGGGGCGGGGGCCCTCCGGACGCTGCTCGACGAGTCCATCGCCCACGACGTCCGGGCCAAGTCCGGGCTGGGCGACGCCCACCGCGCCGCGGAGACCATCGGCGTCCGGATTGCGATGCTCGGGCGGGGCGAGCGCCGATAGAGGGCGACGCGGTGAAGGTGCGCGCGGCGGAGCCGCGGCAGTCGCACACGCGGGAGGCGTACCCATGCGGACATTCATCCATCGCGCGAGCCGGTTCGCGCTGGCGGCGGGGCTGGCGGGCACGGTCTGGTCGACGGGCTGCTCGGGTTCGGGCGGCGCGGGCGCGAAGCCGCGTTCCGAGAACGACGGGGTGGTCGGGCCGGACGCCGCCATCGCCAAGCAACTCGAGACCGACGCCGCGGAACTCGACCGGCTGCGTCAGGACATGGTCAAGCGCCAGGGCGCCGGGGTGGACACGGGCGTGAACCCGCCCAAGACGCGCCCTGCGCCGCCGAAAGCCCCCGCAGACGCGTCGATCGCGGCAAACATCCACGAGTCGGGCGCGGCGGCCGTCCCCACTCCGGCCGTCCCCGCGACGATCGAGCCCGCGCCGAGCCTCGATCAGCAGGTGGCGCGCCTCAGCGCCGAACTCGCCGCGAGACTCGCCGAGAAGGCGGACGCGGACGAACGCCCGATCGGCGCGCTCCTGGCGCTCTCGTCCCTCGAGTTCGCCGGCCCCGGGCTTTCTCGCGACGCGCAGCCCAACAGCAGGCTCACGCCGGCCGAGGCCGATGCGCTGCACGCCTGGGCCGATGGCGTGCGCCAGGCGGCCTCGGAGATCGGCGCGGGCGCCACGGGCGACGAGGCGGCGGAGGTGATCCGGCGGGCGCTGGCCGGCGCGCTCGATCGCGCGGCGGCGGGCGGGTCGGTCGGCATCGCGCGTGCCGCGCTGTGCACGAAAGTGGACGGCTTCGGCCGCTACACCGAGTTCCCCGGGCGCTCCGTCCTCGCGGGGCGCAAGCAGAGGGCGATCGTCTACGTCGAACTCGACCGCTTCGGCCACCGACCGGCGTCGGGGCCGGACGGCGAGGCGGGATTCAGCGTCGAACTGACACAGGACCTGAGCCTCTACCACGAAGCGGACGGCCTCCTCGCGTGGCGCAAGGGGGAGCAGGAGATCAGCGACTTCTCGCGCAACCGGCGGCGCGACTTCTTCGTGGTGCAGATGATCGACCTGCCCGAGACGCTCACCATCGGCAAGTACGCGCTCAAGGTGCGCGTGCGAGACCGAGCCACCGGCGCGGAGGCTGAGGCGTCCCTCCCGATCGAAGTCGTGGCCCAGGGCGCGCTGCTGGGACGCTGACCGCGCGCCGAGCGGCGCGGCGATATGCTGGCACGCGTGAACCGGCCCGCGACACTCATGGGACTCGCCTGCCTGGCAGCGGCGTCGCTCTGCGCGGGCGCGTGCTCGACCGCGAAGGACCCTGCTATCACCGTGACCGGCGGGCGCGTCGGCGAGGAGTCGGCCGAGGGTGTCCGCGCGATCTTCTCCCTCGAGGGGCGCAACGACAACGAGATCGAGTTGCCCCTCCTGCGAGCCGAATACACTCTTGAGATCGACGGCCGGCGCGTGTTCGACGGCGACCGCGCGCCCGAGGCGACGCTCCGACGCCTCGGGACGCAGGGCTTCACCCTGCCGACCGTCGTGCCCATCGCCCCCGGCAAGCCCCGCCCGACGGGCGTCCACCCGTACCGCCTCAGCGGCTCCATCGAGTACGTCGCCCCCGGCGCCATCGCCGAAGCGTTGTTCGATCTCGGCGTGCGCAGGCCGCGCGTGGGGTTCAGCGGCACGGGGGAGATCGACTTCGGACCCGGGCCGAGCGCGCCGACGGGCGCCGCGGCCCCGACCCCGTCGGGCCCGATCGCGCCCTCAGCGCCCGCGCCCTGACGACCCGCCGCGCAGCGACCCCCACGAGACCGCGCCATCGCGACAGACCTGCGCCCACAGCGCGCCATCGCGCGAGGTGACGAGCCACGCACGAGCGGGCGTCCGCGCGCGGTCCCAGCGAGGGTCGTTCTCGCGGCTGGCGTCGGTGGATTGCAGCACGACCAGCGGCGCCGCGGCGTGCACGAACCGCACCCCCGCCGCGCCCGCCGTCGAGCCCGATCCATGGTGAGGCAGTTCCATGATGCTCGCGTGGAGGTCCGTCGCTCGCGACGCGAGCAGGTCGTTCATCGCGGCGCGCTCGATGTCGCCGGTGAACAGCACGGCCGGCCGTGGCCCGGCGCCGGTCGGGGCGTCGAGCCTGGCCACGAGGGACGCGTCGTTGTCGCTGCGGCGCGCGGGCGAGTCGCGCTCGGGAGAGAGAAACACGAGCCGGGCGGCGCCGAGGTCGATCACGTCCCCGGCGCCGGCTTCGAAGAGTTCCACGCCGCGGCTTGCGAGCAGGCGGAGCGTCGCCGCCGCCGCGCCGTCGGGCGAGGCCTCCGCCTGCGCGAAGAACGCGGCCCCCACGATGACCCGTCGCACGCCGAGCGCCGCCGCCGCATCGGGCAGCGCGACGAAGTGGTCGAGGTCAGGGTGCGAGATGACCACGGTGCGCACGGTGGCCGCGCCGAGCGCGCGGCACGCGCGCGGGATGTCGCGCAGCCCCGCCCCGGAGAACGCCGAGCCGCAGTCCCACAGCATCGCCTCACCCGAATGAAGGAACGGTGCGAGCGCCGGACCGGCCGTCGATGCGGCGCGGACAAGGTGGCACGTGCCCGAGCCGACCGACAGCGTGTCCACGCGGACGAGCGCGCCCGGGGGCGGCGCGCCGTCGGTGCGCCAGAGCGAGGCCAGCCACAGCGCAAGGCCGACGGCCAGCGCGCGTCGCGCCGCGCGCGCGACGCGGCCGACGCGCACGCGCGCGCCCGTCCCGCGCCGCGCGAGCGCCCACCACGCGAAGAGGCCGACCGCGAGCGCGGCCCACGCGCCGGGGATCGGCGGCGTGCGCAGCGCCGACCACGCCGGGGCGTCCATCGCGAGTACCGCGCGAACCAGCCCTGTCGCCCCCAGGCGCAGGGCGGGCGCCAGCCACTCGCCAAGCGTGGGCAGCAGGGCGCCGGCGAGCGCGAACGCGTACCCGGCGACCATCAGCGCCGTGGTCAGCGGCGCCACCACGAGCGAGACCAGCGGCGCCAGGGGGGTGAACACGCCGAAGTGCGCCGCGACGATCGGCGAGGCGACGCCCCACGCGGCCAGCGACGCCGCCGCCCACGCCTGCCCGATTCGCGCCGCGCGGGGCCGCCAGCCCGGAAGGTCGGGCTCGATGCGATCGCCGAAGATTCGTTCCCGCAGGGGCCCGGTGAGCGCGATGAGCGCGCCCACGCACCCGAACGAGAGCTGGAAGCCGGGGTTGGTGAGATCCGTCGGTCGCCAGAGCAGCGCCAGCGTGAACGCCCAGCCGAGCGTGTTGAGGCGGTCGTAGCGACGGCCCGCGCACTCAGCGAGCGTCACCACGAGGGCGATGAGCGAGGCGCGCAGGATCGGGGCTTCGGCCGGCAGCACGAGCGTGTACCCGACGACCGCGCCGCTGACCACCGCGCCTTCGACCAGCGCCGCCCATCGGCGCGAGGAGCCGAGCAGCGAGCGCGTGAGGAACAGCGCCGCGAACGAGAGCGCCGTCATGTTCACGCCGCTGATGGCCAGCAGGTGCGTGACCCCGAGGCGCGAGAACACGGCGCGGAGGTCCTCGTAGCCCGATTCCTCGGCGCCGAGCAGTAGCGCCGGCAGCAGGGCGTCGGCCGGGGCGTGCGCCGCGGGCGCGGGGTCGCGCAGCCACCCCAGCGCCGTGCTCCGGGCCGACGCGCGGGCGCGAAGAAACGCGGCCAGCGCGGCCTCGCGCAAGCCCCCCTCGCGGGCAAGGATCCCGGAGATCAGGTCCGCCGACGGGACCTCGAGCGCCCCGGCGCCGCCGGTCGCGCGGGCGCGGAGCGCGGGGTCTGGCTCACCCGGGTTCTCCGGGCCCGAAGGCGCGGAGTACCTGCCGGTGACGCGCACGCGATCGCCCGCGCGCAGCCCGAGCGCCGGCGACCCGCCGCGCACGCGCACCCAGAGCCTCCCCGACGCGGGGGCGCGGGTTTCCGGCTGCACGTCGGCATCGCTTGTCGGCGTGGGAACGATCAGGGTGTCCACGCGCAGCCAGAAGCGTGCAACGCCGCCGGAATCGCCCGCCCCGAACGATCGGACAAAGCCGGCCAGCGCCCCGCGCGGGGCGGGCGGGCCGCGCGGCGCCTCGAGCAGCAACCCCTCCACCCGCGCGATGGGGCCGTCTCGCGCCCCTTCCTGATCACCGATGCCGAGCAGCCGCACAAGCGAGCGGGCGCTGTCGCGCTGCACGCGCGCCCCCGTCCAGCCCGCGCAGCCGAGAACCG
>CAYVSR010000222.1:0-5302 GCA_964453125.1 uncultured Phycisphaeraceae bacterium
GGGGGCTGGAATTCGTCGCCGTGAGGCTCGAACGGAAGGCAGCCAGTCTGCGTCCTATCGCGCAACCGTTGAAAGACCGGCCACCGAATCTCAAGCGCGTCAAGGCAAGGTTTGAGAAGGGCTCGTCGCGCGATGCGGCGCGCCGGATCCTCTATTCGGTGACAGGCGATGACTTCAGCCACTACGTGGCGCGCCTTCCCGTAGATCGCCAAGGTTCGATAGTTTCTCGCGCAAAGGAGCAACTCGAGCCCAAGGTGATCATGGAACGCGACTTCTGCGAACGGTGGTTGCTCGATCGCATACTTCAGCTGGCCCCCGAGCTTGCCGCGCTGGACAGCTTCGATGTGTTGATCCAGTACGAGGGCCGCATGAATCATGCGCAGGAGCGCCTCGGGAAGAAGTACCAGTGGATCGCGTGGCGAGAGCTGCTGGCTCGGTTGAGCGACACCTTTACGCTCGTCCGCGATCAACCGTGGGACTCGGATTGGCTAGACAAGGCACGAGTGGACATCGATCCGACGCTCGCGATTCGCGCACCCGCAGCCGACCCATGGCATCAGCCGTCGCGTTGCTGGTGGAAGCCGGACGTGTACGACGCTTGGTTGGAGCACAAGCCCGCGCTCGCCTGGCTGCAGACGGATGCGGACCTGCCCGATCCGGCACGGTGTCTCGTGGTGGAGGATCCGGTGGACGGCCGCAAGTGGTTGAGCTTGGGAGGTGGTCCGCTCTGGGAACGTGCTGGTGAGCCCCATCTTGGTTCATTTGAGTGTGTGAGTCGGCGCGTGGGGCTGCTCTTCTTCCCATATCTCGTCGCCGACAGCGACGTGCCTCGCTTCATGCAATGGGCGAGAAAGCAGAACTTCTGGGGGCGCTGGATGCCGGAAGCCGGACATGCCGCGGCCTTCCTCGGCGAATGGCCGAGCGCAGTTCGAGAATCCGATCGGGGACACTGGGACGCAGACGGGAGGCGGAGCTCGCGGAACCCCATCTGCCCGCTGATGGTGCCCGTCCGGCAATTCCTCGCCGAGCGCGGCTACGACTATTCACTCGCCAAGCCCGTGAACCTCGATCTTGTCGTGGGGGATGTTCTTCAAGACCTTGGCGCGATCGCTAGTCGCGGGGATGGAGCGATGATCGATCGTCAGGGTCGGGTCCTCGCCTATGACCCATCAGCGTTTGCAGAGGGGCATAGCACGGCCTTGGTGTGCTGTGAGGCGATGAGCGACTGGCTTAGGCGAGTCGGCCGGACTCTAGTGTGGACTGTCGTTGGCGAGAAGATGGAAATCGGAATCAACGCGCACGCCTATCAGGGCACGCTGGAGATCACCGGCGCGTACCAATGGAACGCGGCGAAGCAGAAGTTAGAAGGCTCGCGCCGTGGAGTGTTTCGAGCGCCGTCAAATCGCAGCGAGTGATGTAGGTTCATTCAGTTGACGAGGCACACCGGATTTGCCGGTGTCGCGAGCGACGCTGAGGTTCCCAGTCGCGACACTAGTCCGCCGCTGATCGACTTTCGAAGCCGAGTCACACTCAGGACACGTAGCGAACCGCTAGCCCCCAAAGGGGCCCGCTGAGAGCGAGGGCTCCTGCATCCGTCGGCGTCCGGAGCGAGAGGACCACGTCAGGGCGTACGACTTCGGGCAGGACCAGACGCACGAAGTGCGGCCGTTCAAGATGCTGACGATCGTGAACTAGTTCACGCGGGAGTGTCTGGCGATCGACACGGCGCGGAGGCGGACGAGCGACGACGTGCTGGAGCGGCTGACGTGGCTGTTCGTGACGCGTGGCGTGCCGGACCACATCCGCTCGGACAACGGCCCGGAGTTCACGGCGAAGGCGGTGCGGGCGTGGCTAGCGTGGGTGTGCGCGAAGACGCTGTACATCGAGCCCGGGAGCCCGTGGGAGAACGGGTATGTGAAGAGCTTCAACGGGAAGCTGCGTGACGAGCTGCTAGAGTTTCTACGTGCTGCGCGAGGCGAAGGTCCTGATCGAGCGCTGGCGCGAGCATTACAACCGGGTGCGCCCGCACAGCTCGCTGGGGTACAGGCCGCCGACGCCGGAAGCGTGGATGATGCACGCGAGGTCCGCAGCGCCAGACTCCAGTGCGCTCCGTCCCGCTCTGCGGACGCCGGAGGAGGCAGTTAGCCTAACTCTGTCATTGGACGAAACCGTGGGGGCAGGTCACTTCCGGACGTTGCCGCATAATGCCGGAGCGGGGGTGCGCAGCGATCGACCGTGTGACCTTGAGGGCAGAAGTGAAGCAAGATGGCAAGCAGGCGTTTGAGCCCGCCGTCTATGTCACGGCGCGGGCGGAAGGGGCAGCGCCTGCGAGAACATTTCCCGGATCGCGGCGGCGTTCGCTTCGATCCGACCCCGGGCAAGCGTCACGATGGGCGAGGTTTCCGCTGCGGCCATGACACTCGCCTCCGCTTCCGTGAGTTCGCGTCCGAGACGAGCCTTGCGCGCGGCTCGCTCAAGCGTGGCGAATCCTTCGGGCGACAGTTCGAGGAAACGCCATTCGGAGGGGAGGTCACGACCGATGGTCCCGATCGTACGTTGCGCCAGCATGCCAGCCTCGGTGCCGATGGAATGCTCTAGTGCCTCCACGAGGTGCTCACGGGCGACGATAGTCCGAGCATCGCGGTTAGCTGTCGCCGTGGCGTATTGTCCCCGCGCGGCTCCGAGTGCCTCCGCCCGTTGGGAGGTGAGTCCGGATTCCGCCATCGCATGCTCTGCTGCGAAGACGGCCGAGTGCGCGCTAGCGACCGATACCTCGGCCTCATGCAACGCGAGAAATAGAGCAGGGTTGACGTCATGTTCAGCGAACGTGGCGACTGAGCTTCCGGTCAGACCTAAGGCACTCAGCTGTTCCGAACCAAAGCCGATGTGCTGAAGCGATGCCACAACCTGCTGCTGCGACATAGCAGCGGACGCGTCTGCGATGCAGGCAACAGCCCCGCTCATGACCAGCGCGACGACCCTGCGTGACCACGCAACGACTGTGTCTGGCAACATCATGTTTCAGCTCCGTCGTGATTCCAAGCTAATCTGTGAAGCGTGTATGGGTAGGTACGCGGCCTCGATCGCCTTCCGAGCGAGACGAATCAGTTGTGCTTCAGCGCTGCCGCTCCCGTTGAAATCGCTCTCGCTCGATCCGAATAGCGTCGTCATCGAGATTCATGTCGGGCAGGTCCGGTGGGTCGTACTGAAATAGACTTTTACGCAAAGGCAAGTCCAGCTTGGCGCGAAAGACAGCGACCTCGACAGCAGCTTCGTGCTCTGTCCTATCCGTTCGTTGCGCACGAACTATTAAGCCGTTCGATTTGTCTACCCAGAGCCGGAGCTCCTCGTCCAGTGTTCGATGAGAAAGAACGTATACATCACAATCGATCGAATAAACACGTTCTGTGCCGACCATTGTTCCGGATGGATATTCGATGACTAACCGCACGCCACGACGATTGCCTAAGATCTGTTGAAGTGTCACTTTGGCGCACCGGGGTCCAAACACTTCCGAGACCGCCGCTCCAGGACTTGGCAGACTAGACGTCTCGCCAGGCTTAGGCGAGAGATGCATGTTGCCCCCCTCAGTCCAAGACACCACGCGCATTGCCTTCCTAGTTCTGGAATCCGGCGAAAACATCTCCTGTTCAATGCGAAGCGCATCTGGTTTGATGTAGTGGGATCGCAGAATCGCGACTGGTTCGCCGTCTTCGAAGACGGTGCAAGTATCCGAATAGGTGTGCGCCTCATCTAAGGCGTCAATCGTCTGCTTCAGCAGCGTTGTCGTGGGGATGCTGTCCGCTAAAGCCACAGGCGCGAAGGTGGACATGATGAAGACGAGCAAGATCCGATGAATGTGCATGCGTGTTGATAGCATCTTGGCGCCGATCATGGAAGCGGAATTGCGTTTATCCACATCGAGAACGTGGCGAGAATGGCTACGGTCATGAGGAAAGCAGTTGCAACAACACTTGTGGGTCCGAATACCGCGTTGACCAAGCTTGATTTGTCAGCGCCGAGAAATGAAGCTCCGACGCCCAGGACGAAATATCGAACGGCCAAAACGCTCACGGCCAAGAGGCCTACTCGCTGAGACCAGTCTAGCCCGCGAGAAGTGCCCTCGAGTTGCCACCCCAATGTCGCGGCCGCGCCGAGGGCAACCGCGAGAAACCACGCGCTGATAAGGGCAAGCACCACGACGCTTCTCTGGGGTGGGAGGGATGATGTACCCATAGTGTTGTCGAGGGCTACAGGCCCGCCACGTCGCACGGGTCGCAGGGCGGTTTTGCCTGTTCTTCTTGCAAGTCCTTCCGTTTGTCTCGGAGTTTGCGCTCGAAGAAATCGGCCTTCTCCGCGTAACGCTGCGCCCTCCCTAACGCCGCGGCTCCCGCGGCGAGTTGGGTTGCGCGTTCCGCATTGGGGACCGCTGTCTCGATGTAGTCCTGCAGATACTCATGGACTGCCCCTCCCGCTGCGATGGCGGCCGCACCCCCGGTGGAGACCACTGCAATTGCCATGCCTCCAACACCGAAGGCGACGCCTGCCCAGTCACCCTCTACAGCGTCAACGACAACGAAGACCCCGTTCGTAAACTGACCGACGGCTTTGCCCGCGAACTTGGCATGCCCCGCGACCTTGTCTGACCAGAACTTCCAATCAGATCCGGCGCCGGCCATGACAGCCGCCGTTCCCATCAGATCATAGATCTGTTCGGCTGCCGGTCCGGCAATTTCTCCCGCGAAATTCTTGAGTGCTGCAGTCAACGCGGGTCCGAAACCGTTCTGAAGCATCTGGACGTCGATCGGCTGCCCCCAGCCATTCCACACCCCGAGCTCCCGCTTCACCAGCATGCGAAGATCTTGAATTCTGTCTTCAAGATCTGCAATTTCCTCCTCAAGATCCGCGATGAGATCCTCGTTCTGGCAACTGTCCGTTGCGCGAGGAGATGTGCCTCGAAGACCCAAGGGATCCATTTTGTCAAGTGGACTGGAGCTGCAGTATGTGTACAAATTGCCTCCGTCGATGCTGCCTGCCGGGTCTCGAGTGAGCCATCTGCCAGCGTTGGCGTCGTACCACCTGAACCTCACACTGTAGCGGTCGATCGCCGGATCGTAGAGGTAGCCGCAGTATCCGACGGTGTTACCGATCGTCTGCATCGACACGCGCCCCTCGGCGAGGTTCATCGCGTAGTTGCCGAGCAGCAGGTTGTAGTCCGCGAACAGGATCTCGCCGTCCTGGTCGAGATCGTCGTCGACGTCGTACCCCGGATTGCCGTAGGTCACATCCTGTCCGAACACGG
>CAYVSR010000223.1:0-5291 GCA_964453125.1 uncultured Phycisphaeraceae bacterium
TGCCCGTTTTGCGGCAGCGAGCGCACGCAGTGGCGGCAGGCGAGCGGGCAGGGCAAGAGCGCCGCGCCGAGCGAGGGCATGTCGGTGCGCACCGTCTCCGTCGGCGGGCTGCCGGCGCCGGCGCCGACGATCGATGAGTCCACCGACACGTGGGACACGATCGAGTGGCTGGTGAAGAACGTGGAGGGGAACAGCGGGAAGGTCGGGATGTGGGGCATCTCGTACCCCGGGTTCTACTGCTCCGCGGGGATGATCGACGCGCACCCGGCGCTGAAGGCCGTGTCGCCCCAGGCGCCGATCGGCGACTGGTGGTTCGACGACTTCTTTCACCACGGGGCGTTCTGGCTGCCGCACAACGTGAACTTTTTCGCGGGCTTCGGCAAGGCGCGCCCGACGCTGACGCCGGGCGGCTGGGGCGGGCGGCTGGACCACGGCACGCCGGACGGGTACCAGTTCTTCCTCGACCTGGGCTCGCTCAAGAACGTGAACGAGAAGCACTTCAAGGACTCCGTCGCGTTCTGGAACGAGATCGTCGAGCACCCCAACTACGACGCGTTCTGGCAGTCGCGCAACATCCTGCCGCACCTGAAGCGCATCGCGCCCGAGGTCATGGTCGTCGGCGGGTGGTTCGACGCGGAGGACCTCTACGGCGCCATCAACACGTACGGTCGCGCCAACGCGCAGAACGCGCAGGCGGGGCCCGGCTCGCGTCGCGAGGCGGGCGCGCCGGCCGACGCGGTCAACACGATGTTCGTCATCGGGCCATGGTCGCACGGCGGGTGGCACCGCAGCGAGGGCGACTTCCTCGGCAACGTCTCGTTCGACGCCAAGACCAGCCTCTTCTACCAGGACCTCGTCGAGTTTCCGTTCTTCGAGCGCACGCTCAAGGGGCGCGCCGCGCCCGAGCAGCCCGAGGCGTATGTGTTCGAGACGGGCGCCAACAAGTGGCGGCGCTTCGACGCGTGGCCCCCGTCGCCCGGCGGCGCCGAGGCCAAGACGCTGTGGTTCAACGCCGGCGGCGCCCTGGGGTTCGAGAGGCAGGAGGCGGAGTCCGCGAGCGCGCCGGGGTTCGATGAGTACACCACGGACCCGATGAAGCCGGCGCCGTACATCGAAGAGGTCGCCGTCGGCATGACGCGCCAGTACATGACGGACGACCAGCGCTTCGCGTCGCGCCGGCCGGACGTGCTGACGTACAAGACGGACGTGCTGAAGGAGGACGTGACGATCGCGGGGCCGATGACGGCGGACCTGTGGGTCTCGATCGCGGGCGCGGGGGCCAAGTGCGACTCGGACTTCATCGTGAAGCTGATCGACGTCTTCCCGCCCGACACCAAGGACAACGAGCACACCCGCGCCGGCGTGCGAATGGGCGGGTACCAGATGCTGGTGCGGTCGGAGGCGATGCGCGGCAGGTTCCGCAACTCGTACGAGAAGCCTGAGCCCTTCACCGAGGGCGAGCCCACGCTCGTGCGCCTGCCCGTGCAGGACGTGCTGCACACCTTCAAGAAGGGCCACCGCGTGATGGTGCAGGTGCAGAGCGCGTGGTTCCCGCTGATCGATCGCAACCCGCAGAAGTGGGTGGACAACATCTTCGCGGCGGACGACGCGGACTTCACCAGGGCCACGCAGCGCGTCTATCGAGAAGGCGAGCGTCGCAGCGGCCTGCGCGTGACCACGCTGGGCAAGGACGCGCTGGACAAGGCCGCCGCGCCCGAGGCGGAGGCGTACGAACTTCGCCCGAAGAAGAAGGAAGAGGCGAAGGCGGCGGAGTGAGCGGCGTTCGCGCGGCGAGCGATCTCAGCACGCCACCCCGAACTGGCCGAGCACGATGTTGAGGTCTGTGAACGACACGAAGCCGTCGTTGTTCACATCGCCGGCAAGGGCCCCGGGGGCGCCGGTCTGACCGAATTGGCCGAGGACGGTGTTGAGGTCGGCGAAGTCGATCACGCGGTCGCCGTTGGTGTCGCCGGGGCAGGGGCCCAACACGGTGAGCGTGGCGGGGAGCGAGTAGATGGCGCCGCAGGAGCCGGTGACGACGCAGACGTAGACGCCGGCGTCGTCGGGCTCGACGGATTCGATCGTGAGCATGGGGAACACGGCGCCGCCGATGTCGACCTCGTTCTTGCGCCACTGGAACGCGAGCGGCCCGGCGCCGGTGGTGGCGGCATCGGCGGTGAACACGGCGTTCTCGCCCTCGCTGATGGCGGCGCTCTCGGGCTGCTGGGTGAACTCGGGGTCGAAGACGAGTTCGAGGGTGTCGCCGAGCGCGCCGCCGGGGCTGACGTGGCCGCCGAAGAGGACGATGCGCCCGCGCCGGGCGTCGAAGGCGAGCGCGGCGTGCTCGCGCCGGGGGAGCCCGGCGGCGTTGGCGTTGGTCCACGTGGCGCCGTCGTAGGACCACGTGTCGTTCAGGAACATGCCGCCGGTGGTGCCGGCGACGATGGTGAATCGGCGGCGGGTGGAGTCGTACACGCCTTCGACGGCGTATCGCGCGGAGGGGGCGGCGGCGGGCGCGGTCTGCGTCCAGGCGGCGCCGTCCCACTCGAAGGTGTCGTTGTAGACGAAGAAGCCGGGCGCGCCCTTGGAGGCGTCGTACCCGCCGAAGGCGAAAGTGCGCCCGCGCGAGGCGTCGTACGCCATGGCGTTGAACGCGCGCGATGTGGGGAACCCGTTCGTGCGCAGCGACCAGGCGCCGCCGAAGGGCTGGGCCGGCGCGGCGGGCGCGAACTCCCACGTGTCGGTCTCGCCGTGCTTGGAGAAGGCGAGGACGAGGCGGTTGCGGTCGCTGTCGAACGCGCCGGCGTGGCCGTGGCGCCCGGTGGGGCCGGTCGGGTTGGCGAAGGTCCAGGTCGCGCCGTCCCACTCCCACAGGCCGGGCAGGTGGTGACCGCTCATGGGGACGGTGTT
This sequence comes from uncultured Phycisphaeraceae bacterium, assembly GCA_964453125.1. Taxonomy (GTDB): domain Bacteria; phylum Planctomycetota; class Phycisphaerae; order Phycisphaerales; family UBA1924; genus CAYVSR01. The sequence continues at coordinate 2,911 of CAYVSR010000223.1, forward strand.
GGCGCCAGAGAAAAGCACGACGCGCTGGCGCGTGGTGTCGTACACCATCGCGTACTCGGCGCGTGAGGAGGGGAACGAGGCGGGCGCGCGAAGGGACCAGGACTGGGCGGCGGGGTCGTACTCCCAGGTGTCGTCGAGGTAGTTGGCGTTGTCGTACCCGCCGTAGAGCACGACCTTGTCTCGCGCGGCGTCGTAGACGATGCGATGGCCCCAGCGGTGGATGGGCGTTGCGCCCACTGGAGTGATGGGGACCCACTGGGCGCAGGGCTGGGCAAGTGCGCCGCCGGGCGCGCCGACGACGAGCAGCGCGATCGCGATCAGCGGGCGCGGCGTGAGCGGGAGTGCGCGGGTGGGCATGGGCTCCTCCTTCGTCCGCGGATTATTCGCACGCCGCGCGGGCGCCGCTTAGTGCCCCGAGCCGGAGGCCTTGAGTTCCGGCCGGCCGGGCTCGGGCCAGTCGAGGTGGAAGGTCTCGCCGCGCTTGGCGTCGAGGCGCTCGTAGGTGTGGGCGCCGAAGTAGTCGCGCTGGGCCTGGAGGAGGTTCGCGGGCAGGTTGGCTGCGCGGTAGGCGTCGTAGTACGAGAGGGCGCTCGAGAAGCACGGGATGGGCACGCCCATCATGCTCGCGGTCGCGACGACCTTGCGCCAGTGCAGTTGGCGCTCCTTGATGACGTTGGCGAAGTAGGGGTCGAGCATGAGGTTCGGCAGCGCGGCGTTGCGCGCGTACGCGTTGGTGATGTGCTGCAGGAACCCGGCGCGGATGATGCATCCGCCGCGCCAGATGCGCGCCATCACGCCGAAGTCGGGCGACCAGTTCTGCTCTTTCGCGGCGGCGCCGATGAGCGCGAAGCCCTGGGCGTACGCCGCGATCTTGGAGCACAGCAGCGCGTCGCGCACCGCCTCGATGAAGAGTTCTTTGGGCCCCTCGAAGTGCAGGGGCTTGCCGGCGTGCGCGCCGGCGTACCCGCCGCGGGCCGCGTCGGGGTGCACGGGGCCGGGCAGGACCTTGCTCGCGGCGACGCGCTCATCCTTGACGGCGCTCATGCAGCGGGCGAAGACGGCCTCGGCGATCGTCGCGGCGGGCACGCCCATGTCGAGGGCGCTCACGCTCGTCCACTTGCCGGTGCCCTTCTGGCCCGCGGCGTCGAGTACAACGTCCACGAACGGCTTGCCGGAGCGCGGGTCTTTCTGCGCCAGGACGTCGGCGGTGATCTCGATGAGGAAGGAATCGAGTTCGCCCTTGTTCCACTCGGCGAAGATGGGGGCCATTTCGGGGGCGGACATGCCGAGCACGCTGCGCAGCAGGTCGTATGCCTCGCAGATCATCTGCATGTCGGCGTACTCGATGCCGTTGTGGACCATCTTGACGTAGTGGCCCGCGCCGCCCGGCCCGATGTACGCCGCGCACGAGTCGACGCCGGCGCCGCCGGGCACGGGCTTGCCGGGCGCGGCGCCGGGGAGGGGTTTGCCGGTCTTGGCGTCGACCTTGGCGGCGACGGCCTCCCAGATGGGCTTGACGTGCTCCCACGCGTCGAGCGTGCCGCCGGCCATGAGGGAGGGGCCGAAGCGTGCGCCGAGTTCGCCGCCGGAGACGCCCGAGCCGAGGAAGCGGAGGCCCTTCTCGCTGAGGGCCTTCTCGCGGCGCAGGGTGTGCTGCCACTCGGCGTTGCCGCCGTCGATAACGATGTCGCCCTTCTCGAGGAATGGGGTGACGGAGTCGATGACGGCGTCGGTGGGCGCGCCGGCCTTGACGAGGATCATCACCTTGCGCGGGCGCTTGAGGGAGGCGATGAAGTCCTTGAGTTCCTTGTACGCGGTGAGGCCGCCGGGGGTCTGGGGGTTGTCTTTGATGAACTGCTCGGCGACAGCCGAGGTGCGGTTGTAGGCGCTGGTGCGGAAGGCGTGGTCGGCGACGTTGAGGGCGACGTTGGCGCCCATCACGGCGAGACCGATCATGCCGAAATCACCCTGGCCGACGTCTGCGGGCGCGATGGCGGGGACGAAGCGGGAGGGGTGCATGGGCATGGGGCGCTCCTTGGCCGCCGGGCGGCGCCGGCGCGATTCTCCGGCGCCCGTGCCCTCTCGGCAACCCGGAGAAATGGGCTTCAACGCAGAGGTCGCGGAGAGCGCGGAGGGGGAGAGCAGCACAGCAGCAGATCAGCAAAGCAGCAAATTTGGAGAAGAGCACGAGAGGCCCTCGGCCGCTCCTTCCGGATTTGCTGCTCTGCTGCTTTGCTGCTTTGCTGGGTTCCTGCTTTCCTGCTTTCCCGCCCCTCTGCGCTTTCCGCGACCTCTGCGTTGAAACTGCTTCTATGATGGCGCCGGCCTCGGGGCGGTAGCTCAATTGGGAGAGCACTAGCTTTGCAAGCTAGGGGTTGCCG
>CAYVSR010000224.1:0-5280 GCA_964453125.1 uncultured Phycisphaeraceae bacterium
ATAGCGGCCGACGTCGAGGTGGAACTGCTCCACCGCCATCTGGGCGTTGGCGATCTGCTGCTTCGTCACCTTCGGCTTGGCGGCGCTCAGCTGCCCGATGAACTTGGGCGCCACCAGCGTCGCCAGCAGCGCGATGATGCCGAGCACCACCAGCAGCTCGAGCAGTGTGAACCCGCGTCGTCTCTCGTTCGCCATCATCGGTCTCCCTTCGCCCCGGACGCTCGCGCAGCGCTCCCGCGGAGCGCGCTCCTCTACTTCACCCGCACCCCTTCGATCGCGTCGCACTCGACCTCGATCGCGTCGCCCCGGCCGTTCGTCAGGCGCCACAGCGCCGCCGACGACAGACCGCCGGGCGACCATGTGAACAGCTCGTGAGCCGCGCCGCCCTGCGTCCCCGCCCCGGCGTCCTTCGGCGGCGCGATCGAGGCCCCGTTCAGCTCAACCCGCCAGCCGCGCGGCAGGGCCACGCTGCCCTTGTCGCCCGCCAGAAGCCTGCCCGCGTGGGCGTCGTAGACCGCGGCGATCGGCACCCCCCGTGCGGTCGACTCGGTCTGCGCCTCGCGCACCAGCCCGATCACCCGCTGGCGCAGCGCCCGTCGCTCCGCGTCCTTGCCCCGCGACGCCAGCGTCGGCGCCACAATCAGCCCCGTGATCGCGACGATGGCCAGCACGACAAGCAGCTCGAGCAGCGTCATCGCACGCCGCCCGGACCGCGCGCTCGCGCGGACGCTCATGGCTGCGCGACCCGGAGCAGCGGGTTGCCGTTCGCGGCGGCGGCGGGCTCGGCGACCTCAGCCTCTTCGCCGATGTGGCGCAAGATGGTCACCACGTCGTCCGTGTTGATCCGCCCGTCGCTGTTCGCGTCGAACCGCGCGGGCACGAGCGTGGAGTCGCGGAAGCCGACGACGAACTCCATCACCAGCGTCGCGTCGTGCAGCTCGATCAGGCCGTTCTTGTCGACGTCGCGCGGGTCGCCGTCTTCGGCGCCCGGGTCCGGGTTGGGCGTCGAGCCGCCGACGCGCGGGCCGATGAACGAGTTCACCGTCTGCGCGTTGAACGCGGCGGAGAGCGGGTTGTTCGAGCCCGAGAACGGCACGGAGAGCGGCGTGGTGTCGCCCGACGCGGCGACCAGCGTGTACGTCGACCCGCCCTGGCGGAGCTGGAAGGTGATGGGCGCCGGGTCGTTGCCGACCTTGCTGAGCGAGAGCCCCTGGAACTGCCCCGTCCCGTTCACGGTGGTCGTGAAAGTCTGGCCGCTCATGCGCGCGACGAAGAGGTCGCCCTCGCGCGGCGAAATCCCGCCGGCGGCGCTGACGCGCCCGTTGAGCACCATGAAGAACTGCTGGGTGGCCTGGCCGAACGCCGCGCCGGACAGCCACGCGTGCGCCGCGAGCAGCGCGGGCGCGATGAGGCTCAGCCGGGGCGTCCGCCGGTGGCGCCGGGTGCGCATTGCCATGGTCAACCGCCTCCTCGAGCGCGCGCCGTCTCCTCGGCGGGCGCTGGATGCCGGGGATTCTAGCCGTTTCCCCCGGGCGGGAGGGGCTGGAAGAGCAAAAAGAAAGCGGGCGCCTCGAGGGAGGCGCCCGCTGAGGGATCAGAGGTGTCGAACGCGGGCGTTAGTTGGAGCCGTTGTTCGCCGTGGCGTCGGTCTGGTGCAGGAGCACGCCCTGCCCGGCCGCCACGTCCTCGAGGTCAGCGAAGCCGCTGCCGACCGAGTCGCCGCCGATGCGGACGCCGGCGCCGTTGCCGTTCTCGTCGGTGTCGTCCAGCGTGATCACGATCTGCCCGGGGAGGGAGTTCGCGGTGCGGCTGGCGTCGGTGAGATTCGCGGAGAGGTTCCACCCGCCGTTGGTGCCGTTGTTCGCGAGAACAAGGACGCCGCCGGTGGTGTTGCTGAGCTGGTTGCCGAAGGTGAACCAGTAGTCGTCGGAGCCGAAGAAGGAGTCGAACTGGAGGGCGTAGGAGTAGCCGGACACGATGCGGTTCAGGCGACCGATGTCGCTGCAGAACACGCCCGTGCTGTCGATGGCGAGGGCCATCTCGATGCTGGGGATGTAGGGGAAGCAGTCGTCGATGTCAAGGAAGACGAAGAAGCCGCGGGCGTCGATGCCGTTGGGGAAGGCGCGGGTCTGGTTGACCGTGACGAGCGAGCCGGCGGTGGCGCCCGGAGCGCTGAAGCGGTTGGGGAAGGTGGCGCCGAAGTCGAAGCCGCCGTTGTTGGTGGTGACGGGGAAGATGCCCCAGTCTTCGAACACGAGGTCATCGACGCTGTGCGACCAGATGTTGTTGCGGTTGATGTTGAAGGCCCGCGGGGGCAGGGTGGAAGCGGTGGTGGTGGAGCCGGCGCGGCCGTCGATGTCGCTCAGGAACAGCAGCTGGTTGACCAGAAGGTTGTTCGCGAGGAAGGGATCGACGTCCGAGAAGAACTCCTCGGGGCACACCACGAGCACCACGGGGCAGCCCCTGTAGGACTTGTCGCCGTAGGTGTGCAGGGTGTAGGGGCGGGCGCCGTTGCTGTCCGCTTCGCCGGTGACAACGGTGGAGCCGATGTCCTCGAAGCGGCCGCTGGTGGTCATCACGCCGTTGGAGATGCCGGTGCCGGTGACGGTGAAGTTGCCGACGTTGCCGGACGCCGCGGTCGTCGTCGTGGCCCGAGCGAACTTGAGCGCGATCGGGTTGAGGGCGAACTGCGAGGCCAGGTTCTGGTAGAGGGGCATCTCGACTTCATCGCCGTCGACTTCGACTTCGATGATCTGGTACAGGTCGAGGTCCGGCTTGGAGTTGATGACGCCGCAAGGCTCGAGCGTGCCGTCGCCGCCGTCGCCCTTGAGCTGCGGGTGGACGTAGAGGGTCGTGCCGTTGGTGATCAGCTCGTCCGAGCCGTCGAGCACTTCGAGCTCGCCGGAGTAGACGACGCCCTTGTAGGTGAACTCGATCTCGCCTTCGTCGCCGACGGGCTTCCAGACCCAGGCGGTGATCTCGGAGCCGAGGGCGTCTTCGTCCTCGCCGAGGTTGAGGGCGCCGGCGATGGTCATCGTGAGGATGTTGCCGCTCGGGCTCGTCGGGTCGCCCTCGATGACGGGGGCGCGCATGACGCGGACCGAGATGAGCGCGGACGGGACGTCCTGGCTCGGCTGGTCGAAGTCAACCAGCTGGGTGCTCGTCGGGGCGGCCTGATCGTCCGCGTCGACATACTCGACGGCGAACGACTCCTGCGGGAAAGGCATGCCACTCATGAAGGTGAGGGTCATGGTGAAGCAGCCGTCCGAGTCGGCCTCGTCGCCGATCTCGATCTCGTCCACGAGGCCGGAGAGCTGGAGCTCTTCGCCGCTGGACTCGCCGGCGTCGTCGAAGTCGCCGTCCTGGTTCAGGTCGCGACCGCCGCGGACGTAGAAGCGATCGAGCAGGGCCTCGAGCGTGCCGCCGTCGTTGAGGTCGACCTGACCGTTGGTCTTGATCATGAACGAGACGACCTTGTCCGAGTCCGGATCAACGGTCGCGACGCCCTTGTTCTTGAACGTCGCCGAGGGACGGCCGATGTCGACCATCTTGGTCTTGGCGGAGTTGGGGTCGATGCGGTTGCCGGCGTCGTCGATGATGGCGAAGCCGGGGTTGAAGATGGCGGTCACGAAGCCGGGGTCGGTGGCGTCGTCGGGGTCGAGCTCGTCGGAGAGTTCAACCACGAAGGTGTTGTCGCCGTTGAACCCGATGGAGGCGAACTCCAGGTTCTCGCGACGACCGGCGGTGTCGTTCGCCATGATGAACACATAGGACTCGGCCTCGGAGGTCGAGGGGCCGTCGGTGTCAACGTCTTCGCTCATGCCGTAGGTCACTTCGTCGAGGAAGTCGTCGGAGCCGCTGTCGTCGATCGCGGTGGCCGCGACCAGCGCCGCGGGAGCGCAGTCGTCGACATCTTCGCCGCCGGCCGTCAGCGCGTTGCTGGCGAAGGTGGCGCCGGTGGTCTTCACGTTGCCGAGGGTCACGCCGCCGACACCGGTGGTGCTGACGAGGTTGTTGTCCGCGGCGAGGAGGTAGGGCGCGTCGCCATCGACGAAGCCGGTGCCGGGGCGGATGCCCGTGGCGCCTTCGGTGCCGTCAGCCGCGTCCTCCGTGAGGGGGATGAGCGGGGCGGGGACGGAGACCGAGTCGTTCTCGATCGCGAACTCGGCGAGCGAGGGGGTGGGGTTCGGGGAGATGAGGCCGGAGAGCGTCGCGGCGGACGACGCCGTGGTCGCCTCGCGGAGGCCGAGCGTGCCGGTGAGGCCGTCGGTCAGGTCGTTGATCTCGATGCCGGGGACGTAGCGCACGCCCAGCTTGTTGGCCGGGGTGGCGCCGAGGGAGACTTCCTCGTCGAACACGAAGAAGAGGGCATCGACGGCTTCGCAGTTGGGGTAATCGGTGTCAGCGCCGGTGGCCTGCGTGCAGAGCCCGATGGCCAGCGGACGGGCGAGGTCGCCGAGCGCGACCTCGGTGGTCCCGCCGATGGCGCTGCCGAGCGGGTTGGACGCCGCCGTGCCGTTGCCGGACGGCCTGATCGACACCGCGAAGCGCTCTTCGCGATTCTTGTTGTCGTCCCCGCCCTCGTCCGACCAGGTGCCGTCGGAGTTGATGGAGTCGTCGCCATCGTCGAGCGCGAACCGCACGAAGACGCGATTGGACGCGGTGGCAATGACGGCGTCGGTCGTGGTGCCGTCAAGGTTCAGGTCGTCGATGCCGGGCACCTCGCCGGTGGTGGGCAGCGTGAGCTGCGCGAGGTCGCCCGTCGCAACCACCTGCTCGACGCCGTTCACGGTCACAACCAGTTCGAACTGATTGCCCGTACCCTCGTCGGAGAGATCGCCCGAGGCGTCGACCGCGACCCAGATCTCGCTCGAGCCCGTGCCGCTGCCTTGCAGCAGACGCGCCTGCGAGATCGAGAGCTCGCCGGCGAGCGCCATCTGCGCGAACGAGGAGTTCGCCGGGAGACCGCCGTGGAACCCGAACACCTCGCCAGACGCGGCGCCGGGCGTGAACCCGACGAAACGGCTGCGCAGGGTCGCGATATCCGCCGAGTTGGTGATGTCGGGAGTGACATCGAGCGTAATGATGCGGTTGAAGTCGCCCGAGGCGGTGCCGGTCACGGTGATGCCGGTGACGCTCGGAGCGCCGGTGAGACCGGCCAGGAACGACGTCAGGCTCTGGGAGCCAGCGCCCGTGGCGTCGGTCGCGACGAGGAAATCGTCGGTCGCGCTGAGCGTGCCGGCGACGGAGTCGCCCGGGTTGTCGCTCGAGTCGTCGATG
>CAYVSR010000225.1:0-4645 GCA_964453125.1 uncultured Phycisphaeraceae bacterium
TCTTGCCGCTGACACGCGCTTCCGCGGCCGAGCCGTGCAAGCCGACGCCCAGCAGCGCCCGCCTCGGCGGCGCGTCGGATCAGGGCGATGGCGATCTCGGTGGGGGCGTCGAGGTCCACGATCAGGCCCCGAACGTCGGAGTCGGCGAGGCGTTCCTCGAGCATGGCGAGGGTTCGGACGGGGCGCGCGGGAACGCCGATTCCGTCGGCTGCGCCCTTGATTCGGGTCGCCCAGAGGAGGTCGGCGGCCAGATACGCTATCATCGCCCTTCCCCCTCGCAGGATGCTTCGCCCGCCGGGCCTCATGGCGCACGCGGGCGGTGGGGTGTGAGGTTCGGGAGGAATCCCGGACGCGCATCGGCTGTGTCGTCGGGCGGCGTCGCCCGCAGCGCGGTGCGTTCCAGACCGCCCCCTTGTACCACAACCACCAGAGCAGCAGAGCACCGATGGCGCACCCCTCCTCGTCGGCCACGATTGTCGCCCCCACCTCCCGCGCGCACGACGGCTTCCAGACCAGCCGCGTGTACGACGAACTCGGGATGAAGCGCGACCCGGACAACGTCTACCTCCAGACGATCGACGCGGTGCTGACCGCCGCCGAGATCCTCAACCTGCCGCACTACCTGCAGCTGATCCTCGCGCAGCCCAAGAACGAGACGATGGTGCACTTCCCCGTCAAGATGGACGACGGGAACTACGCGCTGTTCAAGGGCTACCGCGTCCAGCACAACAACGCCCTCGGGCCCTACAAGGGCGGCCTCCGCTTCCACGAGCACGTCTCGCTGGACGACGTGAAGGCGCTCGCCCTCCTCATGACCATGAAGTGCTCGCTCGTCCGCGTGCCCTTCGGCGGCGGCAAGGGCGGCGTGAAGTGCGACCCCTACAAGCTCTCCAAAGACGAACTCATGCGCGTCACGCGCCGCTTCTGCGTCGCCATCGCCCCCATGATCGGCCCCGAGGTCGACATCCCCGCCCCCGACGTCGGCACCAACGCCCAGAACATGGCCTGGTTCGCCGACACCTACTCGCAGATCAGCCCCAACGTCCCCAACGCCATGGGCGTCGTCACCGGCAAGCCCATCGAGGTCGGCGGCTCCGCGGGTCGTGAGAAGGCCACCGGCCAGGGCGTCGTCGACGTCCTCGCCGAGGTGCTCCCCGAACTGAAACTGGACTTCGCCAAGTCCACCATGAGCGTCATCGGCTACGGCAACGTGGGCTCCTGGACGGCCCGTCTCGCCGCCCAGAAGGGCTGCAAGATCACCGCCGTGATCGACCACACCGGCGCCCTCCGCAACGACAACGGCTTCGACACCGAGGCCCTCGCCGAGCACGTCACCAAGCACGGCGGCATCGCCGGCTTCGACAAGGCCCACCTCTCCAGCGGCGCCACGGGCTCGAAGAACAAGGGCCTCGGCGGCACGCCCGTCTCGGCGAAGGAGTTCTACGAGACCAAGGTCGACATCCTCGCCCCCGCCGCCCTCGAGCAGATGATCAACGCCGAGAACGCGTCCTGGATCAACTGCAAGGTCATCGCCGAGGGCGCCAACGCCCCGACCACCCCCGCCGGCGAGCGCTCGCTCCTCGCGCGCGGCATCGAGATCCTGCCCGCCATCCTCTGCAACGCCGGCGGCGTGACGGTGTCCTACTTCGAGTGGGTGCAGAACAAGACCAGCCAGGCGTGGGACGTCGAGCGCGTCGACGAGGAACTCAACCGCCACATGGTGCTCGCCGCACGGCGCACGAAACTCGCCCGCCAGAAGTACGAGTGCGACATGCGCACCGCGGCGTACATCGGCGCCCTCGAGCAGATCGGCAAGGTCTACTCGACCCGCGGCATCTTCCCGTAACAGGGCCCGCTCTTGGAGTCGCACGCTCCGCCGCATGCGACCGGCCGATTCTCGTGAATGGACGAACGCAACGCCCCGAAAAGCTCCCCGTGACTCGCGTCGCGGGGCTTTTTTCCGCTCGGCCGGTCAGGAACCCCTGCGAGTCAGATGCTCACCTCCGCCTGCGAATCGCCGCCACCGCCATGAGGCCGGCGGCGCCGAGACCAACCGGGGCGGGCATCGGCACGAACGAGATCATCGATCCCCCCACGACGTGCCCGCTTGTGTCCGGCGGGAACATCATGCCAATGAACGTTGCCTCGACATGCAAGTGATAGGCGCCGGCCGAGAACATGTGCGTGCCGAGCGCCGCCGACGCGGCGTCCGGCGCGAGCAGAGTGACGCTTGTGGTTAGGAACGGATGCGGGTCGAAAATCGTAAAGCCCGCGCTAAAGGTCCCTTCCGTGGCCAGCGAGAGCGTAAAGAAGATGTCGGCCGTCGCCGTGCCGCTGAGCGCGCCTCCGACAACCGAGCCGCCAAGCACGGCAACCACAGCGGTCATCGAGTAGGCGCCAAGCCCGACTGTCGAGTCGCCGGCCATGCCGGACAGCGTGCTCGGCGTGGTCACGCTTCCCCCGATGCCAAACGAAGTTGGGCCCGCGGGTGCGGTGAGGAGAAGGGCGTCGACGCCACTCACGTCGACGGCCAGCAGGTCCACAGCGCCTGCGGTGCCGGTGTACGAGACCGGAGTGCGGCCGAACACGGCGCTCCCCATCGCCAGGCTGAAGACCGTCAACACATGCAATCGGCCCATCTCAAGTCCCTCCAGTCCGATCCCCGCGCCCCGATTGGCTCCTCACGCAGGCTTCGCGGACGCCTTGAACCTGCTAACACTCGAACATACCCTCGTTTTTGGGTTGTATCAAGATAAATAAATCCATTTTGAGAAGCGCCGTGATCCCCTGCGAGTAGGACTCACTCTGACTCAGAGCTTGTTCTGATTTTGTTCGGATTCTATTTGGTAAATCGCCTCTGCGGCCTCTTCGCTGCTCGTCTTCGGAAGTGGCCGACTTGGTTCTGTTTCGATCGCGGGGAAAGGAGGGCGGATCAGTGTTTGACGCGGGCCCCTCCTCGCCCGCCCAGGCGCTTGGCGCCGCACCCCTCGAGATGGTCGTCCACCAGCCCCACGGCCTGCATGTACGCGTACACAATGGTCGTGCCCACGAACTTGAAGCCGCGACGCTTGAGGTCCTTCGCGAGCGCGTCCGACAGGGGTGTGCGCGCAGGCACGTCCGCCGGCGTGCGCGGCGAGTTGCGCAGGGGCTTGCCGCACGCGCCGCCGGGAGCGGGGCGGAATGCCTTGGGGTCTGCCAGCGCCGCGGGCGAGGTGAACTGCCAGAGGTAGGCGTCGAACGAGCCGAACTCGCGCTGCACCGCGAGGAACGCCCGGGCGTTGGTCGTCGCGGAGGCGATCTTGAGTCGGTTCCGGACGATCGTCTCGTCGCCCTCGCGCCGCGCGCCGCCGGTCTTGAGCAGCGCGGCTCGGCGCCTGGCGTCGAACCGCGCGACCTTGGCGGGGTCGAACGCGGCGAACGCGCGCCGGTACGCCTCCCGCTTCTTGAGGATGGTCGCCCACGACAGCCCGGCCTGGGCGCCCTCGAGGATCAGGAACTCGAAGAGGACGCGGTCGTCGTGCGTCGGGCGGCCCCACTCGCGGTCGTGGTAGGCGCGCATGGCGTCGGAGGACGTGGCCCAGGCGCAGGTCGGCATGCGGGCACGATACGGGCGGTCGTCGCGGCGGGGCGCCGATCAGTCCACGTCGAGGTCGCGCACTCGCTTGATGCGGCGCATGGTCTCGGTGTGGCGCCGGACTGTGTCGGCGACGTCGCGGTGGCCGCGCACGCTGGGCATGGTGAGCGTGGGGTCGCTGCGGTCGCTGGTGAGCAGCACGACGCTGCCGACGCCGACGAGGCGCTGCCAGATGGTCTGACGCGTCTCGATGTCGCGCACGCGGTACAGCTCGAGCTCGTCGCGCTTCTTGCTCAGCACGCCGCGCTCCGTCCGAAGACGCTCGCTCGTCAGGGTGTAGGTGGCGCTGCGCGTCTCGAGGATGACCCACGCCGCGTACAGCAGGGGGAGGACCAGCGGCGAGAGCAGCGCGCACAGCACGAACACGGGGAAGTTCGTCCACTGGCTCGGCCCGCCGCGCCACACGGTCTCTTCGGGCCCGGCGCCGGCGTAGCGCGGCCCCTCGCCCCCGGGGGCGCCGGCGTCGCGGGGCGTGCGCGCGGTCGCCACGTCCGTCTGCCCCTCGCGCGCGATGTCCATGTCGTCGGCCATGCTCAGTTCTTCGGCGTCAGGCCCCCGCCATTTCGGGGGCCCGGGCCCCGAAGGCGGTGGCGGTCTCGAACATCCGGGCGATGCGGAACATGCGCGCCTCGTCGAACGCGGCGCAGGTGAGTTGCACGCCCAGGGGGAGGTCCTGCCCCTTGGCGCCCGCCCCCGTCGCGAAGCCGCAGGGCACGCTGATCGCGCAGATGCCCGCGAGGTTGGCGGTGACGGTGTAGATGTCCTCGAGGTACATGGCGAGCGGCTCGTTGGCCTTCTCGCCGATGGTGAACGCGGGGCCGGTCGTGCTGGGGGTGATGATCGCGTGCACGCCGGGGCCGGGGGCGGCGCCGAACGCGCGGTCGAAGTCCTGCTTGATCAGCCTGCGGGCCTTGAGCGCGGTGACGTAGTACGCGGCGTAGTAGCCGCTGCTGAGCACGTGCGTGCCGAGCATGATGCGCCGCTGGACCTCGGGGCCGAAGCCCTCGGCGC
>CAYVSR010000225.1:4655-5269 GCA_964453125.1 uncultured Phycisphaeraceae bacterium
CTTCGAATAGAGCGCCATGAGGTCGTCGCCCGGCCCGAGCGCGGCACGGTGGCCGTAGCGCACGCCGTCGAACCTCGCGAGGTTGGAGGACGCCTCGGCCGGCGCGATGATGTAGTACGCCGCGATGCCGTAGCCCATGTGAGGCATCTCGACATCAACGATCGTCGCCCCCATCTGGCGGAAGGTTTCGAGGGCGAACTCGAACGCGGCGCGCATCGCCGGGTGGTTCTGTGGGTTGCGCGCCTCCCTCGGCACGCCCAGGCGCAGGCCGGCGATGGGCTCATCCAGCATGCTCGTGAAGTCGAGCGAGCCCTGGCGGCTGGCGTCGGCGCTGGTCGAGTCGTTCGCGTCGTGCCCGCCGACCACGCCCAGCAGCGACGCGCAGTCGCGCACCGTGCGCCCGGCGGGCCCGATCTGGTCGAGGCTGGAGGCGAAGGCGACGAGGCCGTAGCGCGAGACGCGCCCGTACGTGGGCTTGACGCCGACCACGCCGCAGAGCGCCGCCGGCTGGCGGACGGACCCGCCCGTCTCGGAGCCGAGCGCCCCGTGCACCATGCGCGCCGCGACGGCGCCGATGCTCCCGCCGCTCGAGCCCCCGGGCACGCGCGTGGGGT
>CAYVSR010000226.1:0-5264 GCA_964453125.1 uncultured Phycisphaeraceae bacterium
ATCGACGCGCTGGCCTCGTTCGCGCAGCGCCGACGCGCCACAACGTGCCTGGCGTTCACGCACTATCAGGTGGCGCAGCCGACGACGGTGGGCAAGCGGGCGGCGATGTGGGCGCACGACGTGGCGCTGTGCCTCAACCGCCTCGAGCGCACGCGGGACGACATCCGGCTGCGCGGCCTCCGCGGGGCGACGGGCACGCAGGCCTCGTACCTCGCGCTCTTCGGCGGCGACGGCGCGAAGGTCGAGGAACTGGAGCGGCGCGTCTCGCGGGCGATGGGGTTCCCGGAAGGGTCGGCGTACGTCGTCTCCGGCCAGACGTACCCGCGCGTGGTGGACGCCTTCGCCCTGACGGACCTCGCGTGCCTCGCGTCGGTGATCCACAAGATCTGCAACGACATCCGGCTGCTTGCTAACCGCGGCGAGATGGACGAGCCCATGGGCGAGGCGCAGATCGGCTCGAGCGCGATGCCCTACAAGCGGAACCCGATGCGCTGCGAGCGCGCGACCGGGCTGTGCCGCTTCGTGATGAGCCTGGCGCAGAACCCTCTCGACACCGCGGCGACCCAGTGGCTCGAGCGCACGCTGGACGATTCGTCCAACCGGCGCCTCTCGCTGCCCGAGGCGTTCCTCGCCATCGACGGCGCCCTCGACCTGCTGCACAATGTCGGCGCGGGGCTCGAGGTGCATGAGGGGACGATCCGCGCGGCGCTGATCGCCGAGCTGCCCTTCTTCGCCAGCGAGAACCTGATGATGGCCGCAGCCTCGATGGGGCGCGACCGGCAGGAGGTGCACGAGGCCATCCGGCGACACAGCAGGCTCGCCGCCGGGCGCGTGCGGGACGAGGGCGGCGCCAACGACCTGCTCGACCGCCTTCGCGCCGAGCCCCTGCTCGCCGGGGTGGATGTCGGCGGAGTCATGGACCCCGCGAAGTACATCGGGCGGGCCCCGGAGCAGGTGGACGCCTTCCTGCGCGAGGTGGCGGCGCCGGTGCGGTCGCGATACGCCGGGCGGCTGGGGCCGGCGCCAGAGCCGTCGGTGTAAGGCGGGCAGGGGCGAACGGGCCGGCGGTTTGACCGGTCGGCCCGGCGGGGCGACACTCCGCCTCCCCCTCCGGGCCGGCGCCGGGAACCGTCGCGGGTCGGGGGGCGTAGAGCGCATCTGCGGCGCTCGGGCGTATGCCCGGGCCGGGTCGGCACGGCACCACGAGCGGAGATCAGGGCGCATGGCGGGCAAAGGCGGATCGGGCGGCATGATCGGCGCGGTGGTGGCGGCGACAATCCTCGCGGTGGGGTTCTTCATCGCGTGGATCGTGTTCTTCGCGAAGGCGAACAAGCTGCAGACCGAGCTGACTCAAGCACACGCGGACTCATCGGAGATCGTGGCGCCGGGCGAGCGGAACTCGGACGCGACTCGGACGCTGGTCGATCTGGCGAAGGCGGAGCGGAAGACGCTGGTGGCCTATCTCTCGGAGTCCATGCGGACCTCGATGCGGAAGGTGTCGGGCAACGAGCGTGAGACGGTCAAGACGCTGGACGAAAAACTCGCGAACGTCCCCGGGGCGGACACGACGCCGCTGCTTGAGGTGCTCAAGGACCGTGACTCGCGCATCTCCGACCTGACCAGGAGCCTCGACGAGGCCCGCGCGACCGCGCAGGCGGCGCAGGCGGACCTGCAGACCGAGGTCGGGCGCGTCGGCAAGATGGTGGCGGACCAGCAGGCGACCATCGCCTCGATGGAGGCCGAGCTGGGCAAGTACAAGGCGGAGGTCGAGGAGTACCGCAAGGCCACCGGCGACACCATCGGCGCCAACAACGTGCGCGTGGACGACATCCGGCGCCAGGCGACGGACGACAAGGCGTCGTACGAGGACCGCATCGCGAAACTCACGCAATCGAACCAGATTCTTGCCGGCCAGCTCGCGGAGATTCGCGGCAAGACGGCGAGCAGCTCGGTGCGCGCCAACGACCCCGCCGCGCTGGTGGACGGTCGCGTGGTCGGCGTGTCGCCCGGCGAGAACACGGCGTTCGTCGACCTGCGCCGCGAGGACCGCCTCGTGCTGGGCATGACGTTCGAGGTCTACGACGGCGGGACGCTGATCCGGCCCGACGCCGAGGGCGAGTACCCGAAGGGCAAGGCCACGCTGGAGGTCATCCGCATCGGCGAGGACACGTCGGCGTGCCGCATCGTCCGCGAGACGCGCGGCAACCCGGTGGTGCGCGGCGACGCGATCGCGAACGCGATCTACGACCCGCGCAAGTCGTACGCCTTCGTGATCGCGGGCGACTTCGACCTCACGGGCGACGGCGTGGCGACGAGCGGCGAGCGCGACGAGGTCTCGGCGATCATCGCGGCGTGGGGCGGCCGGACGCTGGAGGACATCACCGGGGCGACGGACTTCGTGGTGCTGGGCGAGCGCCCGCGTCTGCCCCCGGCCCCGCCGCCGGACGCGCCGATCGCGGTGATCAACGAGTACATCCGGCTGCAGCGCACGGCGCTGGAGTACGACCGTCTGTTCGAGACGGCGCGCCAGACGGGCATCCCCGTGCTGAACGAGAGCCGCCTGTACACGCTGACCGGGCTGCGGTGAGCGCGATTCACCCGCTCGCCACGCGCGCGCGGGAGACCGCCCAGTACTACGCCATCCGGGCCGGCATCGCCGCGATGCAGGCGTTCCCGGTCGATCAGAACGTGCGGACGCTGCGCGCGATCGGGCGGCTGTACGCCACGGCACGGGTGAACCGGCCGCGCCTCCAGCGCGCCATCGACAACCTCCGCTGGTGCTTCCCGGAGTGGGACGAGGCGACGGCGCGCCGCCACGCCATCGATTCGTACCGGCGCCTCTTCGCGCTGGCGACGGAGGTCGCGTACACACAGCGGCTCATCAGCGACGACGGCTGGGCCAAGCGCATCCACCTGGGCGAGATGGCCGGGGCGCTGCGCCGGCTGCTGCTCTCGCGCGAGCGCGGCGGCGGGCCGCTGATCTTCATCACCGGGCACTGCGGCAACTGGGAACTGCTGGGGTACACCCTCGGGGCGCTCGGCTTCCCGATGCACGCGGTGTACCGCCCGCTCGACCTCGCGCCTCTCGACCGCTGGGTGCGCGAGACGCGCGGCAGGCGCGGGCTGCTGCTGCTGGACAAGTTCGGGGCAATGCGCGACGCGCCGGGGATCCTCGCGCGGGGCGAGCACCTGGCGTTTCTGGCGGACCAGAACGCGGGCCCGCGAGGCGTGTTCGTGCCCTTCTTCGGGCGCCTCGCCTCGACGTACAAGTCCATCGGTCTGCTGGCGATGCGGTTCCGAACGCCGATCATCTGCGGCCAGGCGCGCAGCGTCGGGCGCGACGCCACCAGCATGCACCCTCTGGACGAGCAGCAGTTCCGCTACGAGATCGACGCGACGGACATCATCGACCCTTCCGACTGGGAGTCGCAGCCGGACCCGCTGTTCTACATCACCGCGCGGTACCGGCGCGCGATCGAGACCATGGTGCGCCGGGCGCCCGAGCAGTACCTCTGGATGCACCGCTACTGGAAGGCGCGGCCCGCCCACGAGCGCGAAGGGCGGCCATTCCCCGCGCGCCTGCGCGAGAAACTTCTCTCCCTGCCCTGGATGACCCCGGACGAACTGGCCCGCATCGAGGCGCGCTCGGCGGTGGACGCCGAGGCGTATCGGCAGGCGCACGCCCCCGGGGCGCCACGAGCGCCCGAGCCCGAGGAGGGCCCGGAAGACGAGGCGGGCGAGGCCGAATCCGGTACGCTCCGCGGGTAGACATGGCCAAGACGCGCCAACTGGTGCTGTTCGTGCCCGCCCCCCAGGGCGCCGCGCCGGGTCGCGCGCCGACGCTGGGGCCGCGCAGGGACGTGATCCGGGCGCTGGCTTCCTTCAACTGCGCCCCCGACGGCGCGAAGGACACCAGCCTCGCCTACGGCCCGGGCTTCATCGCCCAGTTCCCCCTCGGCGACCCGGGCGACGAGATCCAGCAGATCCTGATCGGCCTCAATGAGGAAGAGATCGCCTGGCCGGTGCTCTCGCGCCTCTGCAAGACGCTGGGGTGGGCGATGATGGACCCGGACACGGGCAGGACGTTTGGGGGGAACTAGGGGAAGGCATCGAGGCATCGAGGCATCGAGGCACCAAGGCATCGAGTGGCGGAGCGCCGGCGGCGCCAGAGAGGGACGGACGGGACATGCCTCAGGAAACGAAGATCAAGGAAACGCAGCAGGCCGCGGCGCACGTCTCGCTCGAGGGGCTGGTGGCGACGCGCGAAGACGAGGCGGCGCTGATCGACGCGCTCGAGAAGGCCTTCGACTACCGCGGCGACGTGACGGTCACGCTCTCGCCCACCTCGGCGCTGGGGGCCCTCGGGGGGGGCGGGCTGGCGGTGACGGGGTACATCTTCGACCGGACGCGCGCCGCATCGCTCAAGCAGTCGCGCGTGCGCATCATGGTGGCGCCGCCGGACCCACGCGCGGGGCAGAAGGTGAGCATCCCCTTCTCGCAGATCGCCCGCGTGGAGTTCAGCGGCAAGGACGCGGCCCACGGCAAGACGTTCGAGAACTGGGTGAAACGCTTCACCGAGAAGCGCCTCAAGGGCGAACGCGCGGGCATCGACGCCGAGCGGCTGGACTGAGCGGCGCTACTCGCGGAGCAGTTGCTCGACGATCTTCGACCACTGGGCGCGCAGTTTCGTGTGCTCGTCGCCGGTGGCGGGGCCGCTGAAGCCGGAGTAGACGGCGCGGACGCGACCGGCGCGGTCGACGAATATCGCGGTGGGGTACGCCTTGAAGCCGCTGATGATGGGCGCGAGCACGGCGGCGGTTTCTTTTTTGTCCGCCTTGCCGGCGAGCAGCACGGGAAACGTGATCCCCGAGCGCTCGGCGTACAGCGCGGTTTGCTTCGCGTCGCGCACCGCGTCGCCGGTGGCCTCGAAGGCGAGTCCGACGACGCGGAGGCCGGCGTCGGCGTGCTTGGATTGCAGCTCGTTGAGCAGCGCCGCGGCGTCCTTGCAGTTGGGGCACCAGGAGCCGAAGACGTAGAGGATGCGGGCCTCCGCCGCGGGCGCGCCGGACTCGCCCAGGCCGCCCAGCGCGGGCTCGGCGAGCGAGCGCGTCTTGCCCTTGAGGTCGGGGAACGAGAGGGCGTTGACGTTGGCGCCGGGAACGGCGGAGACGAAGGAGAAGGCGTCGGGGAGCGATGCATTCTCGTCGCGCACGGCGGTCCAGGTGTCGTGGTGCCAGTTGCCGGACCAGAAGTCGCCCTTGAGG
>CAYVSR010000227.1:0-5251 GCA_964453125.1 uncultured Phycisphaeraceae bacterium
CGCGCCGGGCGCGCCGTCCGCCGGCGCGGGCGCGCCGGACGCCGGCGCCGGGGCGTCGTACACCACCGTCACGTCGCCCGCGCTCACCAGCACACGCCCGTCGATCGCCGCGATCGACTCCGGGTTGGCGTGCGGCCCGTCGCGGTTCATGCCCAGCGTGACGGTCTGCTTGTTCAGCGCCGCCGCGCTCGATTCGGACAACTGCCTCATCGTGAACAGGTTCGGCGCCGCCGGGTTCGCGGCGGACGCATCGATGGCGACAAAGAGCCCGTCGCACCACGCGCCCGGCAGCGTGTCGCCCGCGCCCCAGCGCGCGTCTCGCCCCACCACCGTGCCGTCGCGCCCGAACATGATGATGCCGCTGCTGGTGGCGAAAACCGCGCGATCGCCGACGGCGCGGGCCACGATCTCGGCCGGCCGGCGAAGCCCCGCCGAATCCAGCGCCTCCGCGCGGATGCGCCCGTCCTCTTCCTCCACCTGCCACAGCGCGTCGTTGGTGTCCATCACCACCACGCGACCGTCGAACACCCACGCGTCCACGCTCTCGCGCACCTGCGCCCCCTGCACCCGCCAGCGCGCGCGGCCCTGCTGCGCATCGGCGCACACCAGCCCGGCGTCCAACCCGGCGATCATGCGCCCCGCGCTGGTCACGCGCACCCAGCGCACCTGCCCCAGCGCCGGCGACTCGCGATAGACCGCGCGCCCGGTGCGCACGTCGAGCGCCAGCAGCGCCGGCGTCCCGCCCAGGCGGTCGTCACGGTCGTCCGACGGCGGGTCGGCCCCGCCGATCGCCAGCGCCCCCGCGTCCAGCCAGGCATCGTGCACGCGCCAGGTGGTGCGCTCCTGCGTCCAGAGCAGTCGCCCGGTCTCGAGGTCGAACGCCGCGGCCCGGCCGCTGCGCTCCACCAGCGCGCACGTGCGCTCGTCGAACAGCACGATCAGATCGGTGATCGTCGGCGCCGCGCCCGTCGGCGTCGGGATCAGCCCCGCCCTTCCCTGCGCCGCCTGCTCGAGCCTGCGGTCGCCCTTCTCGGGGAACAGGCTTCGGAATGGCGGCGTGGTCCACACGACCGCCCCGGTCGCCGCGTCGCGCCGCTCGATC
Source organism: uncultured Phycisphaeraceae bacterium (assembly GCA_964453125.1). Taxonomy (GTDB): domain Bacteria; phylum Planctomycetota; class Phycisphaerae; order Phycisphaerales; family UBA1924; genus CAYVSR01. The sequence goes on from CAYVSR010000227.1 coordinate 1,103, forward strand.
GTCCGCCCGCCCGTCGGCGCCGCGCCCTGCGGCGGCGAATCGGGCGCTCGCTCGCCCGGCGCATCCTCGCTCAGGTACACCGCGCCGGCCTCCACGCGAACGACCTTCCGCCCTGGCAACCCGGGCACGCTCCAGCGCTTCGTCACCCCGCTCGCGGCGCCGCCCTCCGCCGGCGCGAACACGCCCACCTCGCCGCTCTGCGAGATCAGCACGAGATGCCCCGCCGGGCCGCGCTCGCCGCCCGTCACCGGCGCGACGATCTGCCACCCGCTCAGCACCTGCGGCGTCTGCTCGGCCACCAGCGCCCCCACGCGCGGGCGCCGCTCCAACGCCCACAGGCGCTGCGCCAGGCTGTCGCGCAGCGTCGCGCCGTCGATCGGCGACGAGCGCTCCGTCAGCGAGAGCCCCGGGCGCTCGCGCGAGAGGCGCTGCAGCGAATCGAGCGCGGCACGCAGCCTCCCCGCGCGCTCCAGCGTGCGCACCAGCCTGCCCGAGAGTTCCCCCGCCAGAATCGCGTCGGTCGAGAGCGAATCCGCCAGCGCCACGAGGCCCTCTTCGAGCGCCAGCGCCGCGCGGTCCGGCTCGCCCCGCTCTTCGCGCAGCGTGGCCGCCCGGTCGAACGCCCGCGCCGCCGCCGCCGCGACCGGGTAGCGCCGGCCGAGCGCCTCGAAGTCCTCCGCCGCCGCCGGGCCCTGGCGCCCCGCGAGCAGCGCGTCGAGCGAGCGCGACGCCTCGGCCTCGAACGGCGCGTACACCACGGCGCCGTGCTCGCGCACCACGCGGCGCAGCCGACGCGCCGCCTCGATATCCGCGCGTGACGACACGTGGCGGCGCGTGACCGTGGCGCCCGCGAGCGTCGCGTCCGACAGCGCCCCCTGGTACGCCGCCACCGCTTCGCCCGCCTCGCCCCGCGCTTCGGCGAACGCGCCCGCCGCCATCAGCGCGCCCACGCGCTCTTCGGGACCGGAGGCGAGCGCCCGCGCCCGCTCCACCGCGCCCGCGCGCACCGCGTCGGTCAGCAGGATCGGCTTTCCTCCCGGGTCCGCCGCCGGGCGCGCGCCCGTGGGGCCCTGGTCGTCCAGCATGCTCATCAGCGCCCGGAAGAGCCTGCGCCTCGCGCTCTCGCTCGCCTCCGAGCCCCCGCCGCGCGCGATCGCCGCCATCGCCTGGTCCGCCGCGGGCAGGATCGACTCCGGCTTGCCCGCGCGGTGCGCGAGTTCGGCGTAGGTCACCGCGGGCGTCGGGTCGTCCGGCTCCGCCTTGATGCGCGCCGACAGCATCCGCTCCGCCACCTCCCACAGCAGGTAGGTGTGCATCTGCCAGTCGTCCGCCACCACCAGCTGGTCCGGCAGCGCCACCAGCGCTCCGGGCCGGTCCAGGCGCACGCGCTGCGCCTGCGCGTTCGCGTTCGGACGCACCGGCGCCACCAGCGCGCCATCGACCAGGGGCACGATCACCGCGTCGCCCGCGCCGATCACCCTGCCCCGGATGTTCGGCTTCGTGTCCGCCTTCGCCACCCGCCACGCGCGCCGCTCCGGCCGCGCTTCCGCGTCGTCCGCGTCGGCTTCCGCTTCCTCAGCGCCGGGCCCCGCCTCAGGGGCCGTCTCGCCCAGCGGCGTGTCGATCGCCCACACCGTCTCTGCGCTCACGCCAACCAGCGTCGGCCCCACCGCGAGCAGGTACTCCGGGCTGCCCAGGCGCTGCGCGCCGATCGAGCCCTTCTCCTCGCCCGACCGGCGGTCCAGCTCGAGCACGCGCCGGCGGTCCGCGCTCAGCGTGTACACCACATCGCCCATCACGCACGGCGCGTGCGCTTCCCACGGCTGCGACTCGCGCCTCCCCAGCGGCTCGGGCGTGCTCCGGCGCACCCACAGCACGCGACCCGTGCCCGTCTCCACCGCCGAGATCACGCCGACCCGATCGCTGCGATAGAGCACACCCTTGTGCGCCACCCCCGCGTCCGCCGCTTCGACGGGCGACGCGCCGTAGGGCAAGGCCCCCGCGCTGCCCAGCGGCCGGCGCCACACCAGCGCGCCCGACGCGACATCGAGCCCGACCAGCTGCACGCTCGACAGGCGGCGCTGCTGCGAGTGCTTGACCGCCGCCACGATCACCACGCCCTCGTCGATCACCGCGGGCCCGCGGACCCACGTCTCCGCCAGCGCCGGGTGGAGCGGCGGCACCTGGGCCGACCACACGTCGGCGCCGGTGCGCGCGTCCACCACGTGCACGCGCGCGTCGCCCTCTCGCTTGTTCTCGCGCGCCACGCCCGTCGTCAGCGCCAGCCACGGGCCCCACGCCGTCACGCCCGAGGTGTCCTTGAACGCCCCGGTCGAGAGGCGCGCCGGCCCGCCGCGCGCCTCGCCCGGCGTCACCTCTGCGTACGCCTTCCGCGCCCACCGCGCCGAGAGCGTCAGCCGGTCCCACGCCGAGAGTTCCTCCCCCGTGTTGATGTAGATCGTGTCCCCCGCCACCGTCGGGAACACGCGCAGCGCCACCGCAGTCGCCAAGGGCGCCCCGTCCGCCTGCTGCTCGGGCGCGGGCATGTCGTCCAGCGCGCCCGGCGCGCCCGAGAGCGCCTCCGACCACAGCGGCTTCGAGAGCAGCCCCGACACCTCGATCACGCCCGCCGGCTCCATCGGCGAAACCCCGGTCACGATCTCCGGCCACGCCACCGGCCGGCGCGCATCGCCCGACGCGGGCGCGACCTGCGCCTCGGCAGCCCACCGGTCCGCCACGCCCCACACCTCGGCGTCATTCAGGTACCGCGCGATGCGCGCCATCAGGGCGGCGCCGGCGCCCGCGTCGAGCGCCCGCTCGGGGTGACGCTCCACCTGGCGCAGCGTCGCGGCGCCGGTCCAGAACTGCGCGCTCTCGAGGCGCGCCCCCGCCACGCGCAGCGCCGCCGCGTAGCCCGTGGGCGTCAGCAGTCGCGTGCGCTCGACCTCGTCGAAGCGCCCCTGATCGAACATGCGGCGCGCGGTGGTCTCCTCCGCGTCGCGGTAGCGCTGCAGCAGCCTCGGGCTCGCCAGCAGCATCTGGTGCGCCCGCTCCCGCGCGCTGATGTACAGGTCCGGGTCCCCCGCGGGCGAGAGCGTGACGCGGTCGCCTTCCTCATCCAGCACGCCCTGCAGGACGCGCACCGCCTCCGCCTCGTTGCCGCCCGCCGCCAGTTCGCGCGCCCTAGCCAGCCCGTCCTCCGCCGCCGGCGAGTCGTCGAGATAGACCGGGAACGCGACCTGCCCCAGCAGCGCCGGCGCCGTCCCAAGCAGCGCCAGCCCCGCGCCCAACGCGAGCGCCAGCGCGGCCCGGCGTGGGCGCGCCATCAAACTATGTGTGTCCCGCGCCCCGAGCATCACGCCCTCCGTATCACCCTTCGGGCCGCGGGTGCGGCAGGTTCCGAGCACGGGCCCCAGGGCCCGCCCTTTGTCCGAGAACGTCGCCGCAACCCCCCGTCATCCGACGCGAATGTGCAGTTTAGGTTCGGCCTTTTGGTCGCGGCGCTGAACTCCGGACCCCCGCCCGCCGATCCACCCCCGCCTTGGGCCCCTTTGCGCGTTATCCCGATCCGTTGGCCCTGCGCCTGAGGCGTCTGGCCGCCGCCCCGTGGCTCTCGCGCTCCCGGCGCGTCGGCGCCCTCGCCTGCCTCATCGTCGCCATGGGCGTCACCGACCTCGCCTGCACCCTCGCCTACCTCCACGGCATGGGCATGATCGAACTCAACCCCCTCGCCCGGTTCCTCATCGAGCACGGCGGCGCCCCCTCCCTCGCGTGCTTCAAGGGCCTCACGCTCCTCGTCTGCGTCGGCCTGCTCATCCGGCTGCGCGCCCGCGTGCAGGCCGAGGTCGCCGCGTGGGTCTGCATGGCCGTCATGGTCGCCCTGACCATCCACTGGGCGCAGTACAACGAGGCCATCGCCCAACTCACCCCCTACCTCTCCGAAGCCTTCACCCCCGACGCCGCCTGGGTCCGCCTCGGCGAGTGACGAGCGCCGCGGGGCTCCGCTCACGCACGCGCCCACCGCGCGGCAAGCCTGATCGCCGCGATCATCGAGCGCGCGTTTGCCCGGTTCGTGCCCGCGATGTCGTACGCCGTGCCGTGGTCCGGGCTGGTGCGCACCGTCGGCAGGCCGAGCGTCACGTTCACCGC
>CAYVSR010000228.1:0-5242 GCA_964453125.1 uncultured Phycisphaeraceae bacterium
CATCCCGTACGCGGTGCTCGCGACGGTGTCGAACCGGATCATCAACGAAGTCCGCGGCGTGAACCGCGTGGTCTACGACATCTCGAGCAAGCCGCCGGCGACGATCGAGTGGGAGTGAGCGCCACGCACATGCCCACACCGGCGCACGCGACAATCACCGTCCCCCTCGCCGACCGCGCCTACGACGTCCTCGTCGGCGCCGGCCTGCTCGACTCGCTCGGCGAGCGCTGCGCCGCCCTCTTCGGCCAGGGGCGGCGCGCGTTCCTCGTCTTTGTCGCCGGTCTTCCCGACCCGCTCGTCATCGCCGCGTCACGCTCCCTCGCGCACCACGGCTTCCAGGTCGCTTCCGCCAGCGTCCGCGCCGACGAGGCCCACAAGTCCCTCGGCACGCTCGCACGCCTGCTCGTCGACATCGCCGAGACCCGCCACGAGCGCACCGACCCCGTCGTTTCCCTCGGCGGCGGCGTCACCGGCGACCTCGCCGGCTTCCTCGCCGCCACGTACCGGCGCGGCGTGCCCGTCGTCCACTGCCCCACCACCCTGCTCTCGATGGTCGACGCCAGCGTCGGCGGCAAGACGGGCGTCAACCTCCTCACCGACACGGGCCTCAAGAAGAACCTCGTCGGCGCCTTCTGGCAGCCGCTCCTCGTTCTCGCATATGTCGCCTCGCTCGCCACCCTCCCCGACCGCGCCCTCCGCGCCGGACTCGCCGAGTGCTTCAAGCACGGGATGCTCGGCGCCATGTGCGACGACGAATCTCTGTTCCAGTGGTCGACCGCGAACCTCGGCGCCGTCCTCGCGCGCGACCACGCGGCCCTCATCGAACTCGTCCGACGCAACGTGGCCCTCAAGGCCAGGGTCGTCGTCGGCGACGAGCGTGAATCCGTCGGCGCCGGGAGCGCCGCGCCGGGCTCCGTTCAGGAAGCCGGTGGAAGGGCGCTCCTCAACCTTGGGCACACCTTCGCGCACGCCATCGAACCCATCCCCACGATCTCGCCCGATTCCCTCCCCTCGAACGCACCACTGCAGCACGGCGAGGCCGTCGCCCTCGGCTTGGTCGCCGCGAGCGTGTGCGCCCGGGAGGCGGGGCTCGCCCCGGCGGCGATCCACCGCGAGGTGGAGGCCGCGCTGCGGGCGTCGGGCCTGCCGACGGCCGTCCGCGGCCTCCCCGACCCAGCCGCCCTCCTGGCCGCGATGGGCCACGACAAGAAGGCCTTGGGAGGGCGTCTGAGGCTCGTGCTGCCGACCGGTCGGGGCGTCGCCCGCCTCGTCACGGAGCCCGCAACCGGAGCGGTGGAGGCCGGGCTGGCGGCCATCCGCGCCGACTGAACGGGGGCCGTGCTCGGACGCCCCTCCACGGGCCGATTGGTCCGAAAAGACCCAGCGCTCCGATACACCCATGGGACGTGGGCTCGGCCCGCGCACATTTGTTGCTCGGCGCGGGGTTGGGTTCGCACAAGTCGGTTGTCCTCTCCAGGAACGAGGGCTCACCCGTGCGGACGATCGCGATCATCAACCAGAAGGGCGGCTGTGGCAAAACCACGAGCGCGATCAATCTCGCGGGCGCGCTCGCGCGCCTCGGTCAGCCCACGCTGCTCGTCGATCTCGACCCCCAGGCGCACTGCGCCGCAGGCCTCGCCATCCCCGAGGAGCGCATCGACCTCACCATCGCCGACGCGATGCTCTGCCCCGCCGACAAGGACCTCGACCCCTCTCGCCTGCTGTGGCGCGTCAGCAAAGGGCTCGACCTCGCGCCCTGCACCATGCGCCTCGCCGGCCTGGAAGCGGCGCGCGGCGGCCTCGCCGAACTGCCGGACAAGGAGTCGCGCCTCGCGCACGCCATCGAGCGCCTCGCCACGCGCGACAACGCCCACGCCTACGAGTGGTGCATCATCGACTGCCCGCCCTCCATCGGTCTGCTCACCTTCAACGCCCTGCGCGCCGCGACCGAGACGCTGATCCCCGTCGAGACCGGCTTCTTCGCCTACCGCGGCGCAGGCCGCCAGGTGAACACGATCCGGGCGCTCGTCAAGCGCATCGGCGAAGAACGGCCCCACCGCCTCATCGCCACGATGCACGACCCATCGAGCGCCATCGCGAACGCGATGCTCGCCGAGATCGGCCGGAAGTTCGCCGAGGACCTCGTCCCCGTCGTCATCCGCCTCGACCAGCGACTGCGCGAAGCGGCCTCGCTCGGCCAGCCCGTCGTCGAGCACGCGCCCGATTCCACCGGCGCCGAGGACCACTCGCGCCTCGCGGCGTGGCTCATCGACAACCCCCCTCGGCGCGCCCACACGCTCGCCCACGCCATCGCAGGCGCCGAGCCGGGCCGCTCGACGGCGCCGGCCTCACCGGACGACGCGGGGACCGAGAGCCTGCTCACCCGTGCGGCGGAACTGGCGGCGCGCGTTCGGGCGCTCTCGATGCGCAGCGAGGCGCTGCAGACACGCATGGCAGTGGAGGCCGAGGCGCTCGCGCGCCGCGTCGGCGCCATCGACCAGCGGATCTCCGGTCGGGCCCACTCGCCCGACGCCGGCCATGGCCCCGTGGTGACCCCCGAGGGCGTCCGATTCACCCTGCGCGCCCACCCTGAGTCCCGCGTTGCGGTCGCCGGGGCTTTCAACGGCTGGTCGCCCGATGCGACCCCGTTGTCGTTCGACCCCGGGACAGGCGAGTTCGTGACGGTCGTCCCGCTCGAGGCCGGGCGTCACCCCTACCGGTTCGTGCTGAACGGCGCATGGACGACCGACCCCCTGAACCCGGACGCGCGCGACAACGGCTTTGGCGAACGAGACAGCGTCGTCACGGTGCGCCCGCTCTCGCCGGGCCTCCGAGCCGAGGTGACGGTGGTGGCCGATCGCCCCTTGCCCGTCTTGCACAACTGAGCGCGTTGAGGGAGCATCACGCCTCGAAACGGACTTCGACCGCGACGCTTCGGGAGCTGAAGCATGCGACAACGAGCGGGCTGGGAAGGGGCGCCGGAGAGCGCCTGGGAGTCGTCGGACGCCGCGGGCGACTACGACGCGCTCGCGGATCTCTTTCTCGCGTCATCGAACGGAGCGGGCGCGGCGCCCTTCGGCGCGGACGCGAACGGCAGTTCTGACGCGCGCGTCGCGCCTGATCCTCGCCACAGCGACGCGGCCGACGAGCCTCGCACGCTCCCGATCACCCCATCGGCGCCCGCTCTCGCGGCGCCGCCCGCAGTCGAGTTCACGACCGAGAAGCGAATCGTCGAGGCGCTCGTGCTCGGGCACCTGCCCGCCATGACCGGCGCCTGGGTGACGCAGCACGCTCGGGCAACTGCCGAAGCGGACGGCCGCCCCGTCGCGCTCGTGCGACTCACGGCCGGCCTTGCGTCCGTCGAACTGGTGGGCGTCGGCGTCGAGGCCGACGCGGAGGCGAGCCCGTCGATCGAGGCCGCCATCGGGCGCGCGGCGGCGTGCGCCGGCCGATTCCTCGTGCGTGTCGAGGCCACCGAAGAACCCGGCCTCTGCGCCGCCCCCGGCGTGGATGCGATCACGCTTCTGACCGGGGCGGACGAGCCCGCCGTCGTCGCGGCGTACGCGGCGCTCAAGTCCATCGCCCGCCAGGCCAACCGCGACGGCGCCGATCAGGCCGAGCGATCCGCCCCGGGCGTACGCGTCGTGTTCATGGGCGCCAGCGCGGACGAGGCTCGTTCGGCAGGCCAGAAAATCGCCGGCGCCGCCGAGGCCTTCCTCGGCGCTCCGGTGGAGTGTGCTCACGGCGTCGAACGCATCGAGCCCTCCGCGTCGCGGTCTTTCTACCGCGGACGGGCCAACGCCCCGACCCGGGCGATCGTCGCCGCCGTCGTCGCCGCGGCGGACGCGGTGCAATCCCCGCCGATTCCCGCGCCGCGAACGGAGGCGACCGACCCGGCGCCCACCCCGCCCGCGTCCATCGTAGAGGCGCCCCTGCCCGCCGACCCGGCGCCACGCCCCGCCGACGCCGCGGACGCACGCAGGCCGTCTCTCTCGCGATTTGTGGCCGGGCTCACCGCCACCCCGATCGCGCTGCCGGACGCTGAGGGCGTGGAGATCGCGCTCGACGCCGACGGGCGGGCGCACCTGCTCTGCGAGGCCGGCCCCCGCGCGGTCGAGCGCCTGCTCTGCGCCCGTGCGTGGGCCGATCGGCACAGGAGCGTGCTCGCGCTGGCGCTGCGAGGCGCAGGCCGCGCGCTTCACGATCCGGCCGAGCCCGCGCGGATGCACCTGCTGTGCCGCGACCCGGCCGCGTGGGGCGCGCTGCGCCACACCGAGGTGCGCGTGCGCGCGACGATCGGCGAATCGAGCGTCGAGGTGAGCTGAGGCGTCCGATCGGCGTCAGGCAGACTGCTTGTGGCGCTGGACGCGGATGTCCGAGAGGCGCGGCTGCGTGTCGAGCGCGTCGGCGTCGACGACGTACTCGACGCCCTCGTTGTCCACGTCGGGGAGCTCGTACATCAGGTTCAGCATCATCTCCTCGCAGATGGCGCGGAGCGCCCGGGCGCCCGTCTTCCGCTGGAGGGCCTTCTCGGCGATCCGGCGCAGCGCGCCGTCCGTGAACGTGAGCTTGGCGCCCTGCAGCGAGAACAGGTGCTGGTACTGGCGCACCAGCGCGTTCTTGGGCTGCGTGAGGATGTTGACCAGCGCGTCCTTGCCCAAGGGGGCCAGGGGCGCGATCACCGGCAGGCGGCCGATGAACTCGGGGATCATGCCGAACTCGATGAGATCTTCGGGCTGCACCTGGCGGAGGATCTCGCCCGACTCGCGCATCTCGTCGTCGCTCAGCTGCGACGCCTGCGTCGTGAAGCCGATGCGCCCGCGCCCGATGCGCCGGCGGATGATCTCTTCCAGGCCGACGAACGACCCGCCGCAGATGAACAGGATGTGCGACGTGTCCATCTGGATGTACTGCTGCTCGGGGTGCTTGCGCCCGCCCTGCGGGGGCACGTTGGCGACGGTGCCCTCGAGCATCTTGAGCAGCGACTGCTGCACGCCCTCGCCGGAGACGTCGCGCGTGATCGACACGTTGCTCGACGTCTTCCCGATCTTGTCGATCTCGTCGATGTAGATGATCCCGCGCTGCGCGGACTCGAGGTCGTAGTCCGCCGCCTGCAGCAGCTTGAGCAGGAGGTTCTCGACGTCCTCGCCCACGTAGCCCGCCTCGGTCAGCGTGGTCGCGTCGCCGATGGCGAAGGGCACGTTGAGCACCCGGGCCATCGTGCGCGCCAGCAGCGTCTTGC
>CAYVSR010000229.1:0-5222 GCA_964453125.1 uncultured Phycisphaeraceae bacterium
CGCCGGTGCAGCGTGTGTGCGGGTTCGACACGGTCATGCCGTACTACAAGCTGGAGCTTGAGTATCTGCCGGAAGCGCCGCGGATCGCGGAGAGCATTCTGGCGTGCGCGGGGTACTAACCAGCTCTGTCTCGACAGGACGTACGCTGTTCGGGTAACAGAATCCGTGCCTCATAGCGGGACGCTCCGGGCGATGCGCGCAACTGCTGTGCACACTGTCACTTGCGCTCGTTGGCCTGCGCGTGGGAACCGCGAGGGAGTCAGAACGTCCGAACACGAAACGCAACGTGCGAGGTTGCTAGCCGACTGCAAACACCCGCGTGGAGGATCAGATGTCCGCGATCATCAGCGTCGATCTGCTTGCATCCGCCCAGAAGTCGCCGAGCTTCCCCAAGGACTGGAGTGAAAGGCAGATCAGGAGGGAGATCGACCGCTACGAGAAGTTCCTCTTGCTTGCCCAGCGCCACCCAAGCCAGCCGCTCGCACCGACCAAGAACATCGACGAAATCTGGCACATGCACATGACGCACCCCCGCGCTTACTACGAGGACTGCATCCGTCTGTTCGGCGACATTCTCGATCACGACGGCGGATTCGGGTCTCTGCCCGACGAACTTCCCGTTCTGCAGCAGACGTTCGCGATGACGGCTGCCCTTTGGCGGCAGGAATTCGGCGAGCCGTACGTGCAGGCAAACGAAGATCCACAGGTGACGAACTGCTGGCACGACTGCCAGAGTCGCTGCTGGCATGCGTGCAAGAGTCGCGCGGAGATTGAAGGCAACGCTTCGCTTCAATGAGGTGTGTCAATGGTCGCCACATCTGACAATGCGCTCGAGGACATTGCTCTTCGAGGCATGCAGCATTTCTCGGCTATGAGTGACGCCGAGTTTCGTTCGCTCATCTCGCAACTCGGTCGACCATGGTGTGAGACCGTCGTGGAACTGCGTCCCAATGTGCGGAGCTACCTGTGCAGGGCGGAGCCAGTTCCATTTCACACGGATCATCCCGACGCTGACTTGATCGCATGGCGTTGCGAACGCCAGGACGTCACCGATGGCGAGCAGCTGTTCGTTGACGGACTAGCGGCGCTGCTGGCGTGTGGCCCCGACGTTCGGGAGACGTTGACACGGGTTCACGTTGAAGTGCGTGTGCGAGCGGAGTCGCCCCCATCGATTGTACCGATCGTGCGCTCGAGAAGTGGGATGGATCGGCTGTGTTTCGCCGAGTGGATCAAGCCAATTGAGCAGGATGACGCTTCCGTGGAGGCATTTGAGACCCTCAAGCGTCAGGTCGTTGCACGGAAGGAGAACGCGATTGAAGCGGTTCGCTTAGCTGAGGGTGAGGCCCTTGTCGTCGATAACGGACGATGGCTGCACGGCCGCGCCTCTCTATCGCCAACGAGTTGCCGGCGATTGACGCGCCTTTGGATCACAAGATAGGCCTCCTGACGCTGTCGGCCCCATCGGGGCCGCGTGGTGTAGCCACGGGTGGAGGTTGCGCTTCGCGACCGGAACCCGTGGGAAGCGTCGAGAGTGAGCGGCCGCCCCGGGAGGGGCGGAGGAAGTTCGCGGCTAGATGGACGTCGTTCGTTTCCTTCGCCCCTCGCGGGGCGAGACATATTCGTCGCGCGTTCCACGGGTTCCGCGACGCGATGCGCGTCGCTCCACCCGTGGCTACAGCCCCTCGCTCCTTCGGAGCGAATTCAATCGAACACATACTGCTCGTCGAACTCCACCTCGTGCGCTCGGAGGATGCGCAACAATTCTGACTTGAAATCCTCGCGCGAGTGATGCTCGGCTTGCGTCTCGATGTACCGGCGCACCGCGCCTTCGTTTGACTTGCTCACGGAAAACGCGGAGTAGCCTTCCTGCCAGGCGAAGTTCCCGAGGTCTTCGAATGTCTGATGAACCCAGAGCGACGAGCGGGCCTTGACCGTTCGTATCAGGTCTGACAGCGAGCCATCCGGCTTCCATCGCAGCAGGAGGTGGACATGGTCGGGCATGCCGCCGATTTCGTAGAGGGCGCCGCCGTCGGCGCGGATGATGCCCCCGATGTACGGGTAGACGCGCTCGCCCAGCGCTGGTTTGATCCACGGTTCGCGATGACGGGTGGAGAAGACGATGTGGAAGAGAAGCTGTGAGAATGTCCCCGGCATGATTCCTCCATCGCCCCTTCGGGGCGATGACAAGCTAACGCACTTCCCACGGGTTCCGCTCGCATTGCTCGCTTCACCCGTGGCTACAGCCCGACGCCCCTTCGGGGCTCATTCTGCGAGGAACGCTTTCATGACCTCAGGATGTGCTCGGCGCCGCACCCCCCGACCGCGGTGCAACGGGTGGGGTTGCTCCAGTCGCTGCCGCTCCCGGCTCTGACGGCCGCGGAGGTCCGTGCTCGCGGAGCTCGCGGCTCACGGGTGAGGGGGACGTCGTCCACGCGCAGATCGTTCAGCCCCCGGGTCGTCACGCCCGCGCCGTCGGTTTACACTGCGGGCGGTTCGTTTCGGGGTTGATCCCCGGGGAGGCTTTCCGATGCAATTCTCGGTGTACTACACGGACTGGGCGCGCGTGCGCGAGGCGTATCGGGTTGGCGGCGCCGACGGCGTCAACGCGCTGTGGCGGCGCTTCGCCGAGCTCGACGACGAGGACGGGGAGGAGCACGACGAGGCGCCCGTGTTCGAGGACGCGTCCGAGGAGGAGCTGCACGGCGACAGCATGATCTTCATGGAGAGCGTCGGGAGGCTCGTCGAAAAAGCCCTGCCGGCGCTCGACGCGCGCGAGCGGGACGAGATCGAGCAGGTCGTGTTCTCGATCTGCCTGACGGGAGATCATTCCCCGGCGCCTTCGGACATCGACTACCAAGGGATCGAGGGGGCCGTTGCGCTGCTCTCGGCCGAACGCGTGCGGCGGCTGCACGCGGTGTCGCAGAGGCTCTCGTTCCGCAATCTCGCGAACGCGGCGAGGTCCGTGAAGGGCGCCTACTCCGACGACTACGTGCAGAACGAGGCGGAGTTCCTGGAGTATCTCGAGGGCATCCGGCGCATCCTCAAGCGGGGCGCGGAGTCCGGGCGCGGGATTTACACGATGGTCTGCTGATCGGGATCGCGGGGCGCCCCCGACGGTTGCGCATCGGGGGTCGTTGCTCCAGTCGCTGCCGCTCCCGGCTCTGACGGGGGCGGATGGACGCGGGCCGGGCGTCCGCTCGATGCAAACAGACGCCGAATCTCCGGCCAATAGGCGCCAAACCGGGGCGATTTCGGGCGATTCCGCGTTTGCGCGCCTGCTCTGCGCGGTACTTTGGTCACCGGTTCGAGGGCTGGCCCACCGCCGGCCCCTTCTATCTGTTTGGAGGAAGAAACATGTCCCGGCTCATCTCTGCGGCAGTCATCGGCGCGGCGTCGCTCCTCTCGGGCGAGGCCAGCGCGCAGTTTCTCATGATGCCCGACTCGACGAACAACCGCGTCGTGCTGTTCGACGCGTTCAATGGGTCGCTCGTCAACAACAACTACTTCGCCCTGCCCGGCGGCACGCCCATCCACGCGATGCAGGTCGGCGGCGAGATCTGGGTCTCTGAGCAGCTCGGCGACCGCGTCTCACGCTACGACCTCGTCGGCAATCTGCTCGGCGCCATCGGCGGCGGGCCGACCGGCGGGCTCGACAACATCCGCGGCATGGGCCAGGCCGGCGGCACGGTGTACGTCACCAACGGCGGCGCGGGCAACGGCTCGCCCGGCGCGTCCTCCGTCGTCACGTTCAACACCTCGGGCGCGAACACCGGCTCGTTCCTCACCACCGGCCTCGCGCCCAGCCCGTTCGGCGTGCTCGTCCACCAGGGCGACCTGCTGATCTCCTCTTCTTCCGCCAACAACGACATCCACCGATTCACTCTGGGCGGCGCCTCGATCGGCGCGTTCCACAACTCCACCTCGCTCAACTTCGGCGAGCAGATGGCGCACGCGACCAACGGCGACGTCCTTGTGGCCGGGTTCTCGAGCAACAACGTTGTCCGCCTCGATCCCAACACCGGCGGCGTGATCAGCACGTTCGCCGCCGCGGGCGCCCGTGGCGTGTGGCAGCTGGGCAACGGCAACATCATGTGGACCAGTGGCGCCGGCGCCTCGGTGTTCGACGTGAACACGGGCCTGAGTTCGCTGGTGTACGCCGGCGGCGGGCGCTACCTCGACTTCGTCCAGATTCCTGCGCCGGGCGCGACCTCGCTGCTGGCGGGCCCGGCGCTGGCCGGCGTGCGTCGGCGTCGGCGCTGAGCGTTCGGTTCTCGGGTTGGATATTGGCATCACCTCGCCCCCGCCCCTCGGCGGGGGCGTTCTGTTTCGGTTGGCGGGGCGCCGACGGCCGATGCCCGGTGGGCGCGGTTGCTCCGGTCGCTGCCGCTCCCGGTTCGGAAGGACAACGGAACGGACGGGCGGCGCGGGGGATGTTCGCTCATGCGCTCACGCGCGCGGGCGCCGGACTGCTTAGGCGCGGCGTCAGGGCGCCGGTGCGCTGGCGGTAGTTCTCGTATTCCGGGTGGGCCGCGATGAGGTCGCGTTCCTCGAGGCGGATGGCGACGAGGATGTACGCCGTGGTGAGCAGCGCGAACAGAAGGTGGGCGCCGGTCATCGTGGGGGTGGCCCAGAAGCCGAGGAGCCAGCCGACGTACAGCGGATGTCGGATGTAGCGGTAGGGGCCGGGGGTCGTGAAGAGCAGCTGGGTGTACGAGCGCTGGCGGAAGAACAGCCAGGCCTGGCGGATGCCGAAGAGGTCGAAGTGGTTGATGAGGAAGGTGGTGACGAGCACGGTGAGCCAGCCGCAGGCGAAGAGGGCGTAGAGCGCGGCGCGGGCGACGGGATGTTGGACGTCCCACACCACGCCACCGACGGGGCGCCAGAGGACAAAGAGCGCGATCAGCGCGATGCTGGAGAAGAGGACGTACGTCGCGCGCTCCGCGGCGGGGGGCACGATGCGCGTCCACCATGCCTTGAACACGGGCCGGGCCATGACGCTGTGCTGCACGCTGAAGAGCGCGAGCAGGCCGATGTCGATGGCCAGCGCGAGCCAGAGCGGGCCCTCGCGCGGAGAGTCGAGGTGGCGGGGCACGAGAAAGCCGCCGACGAACGCCGCGGCGTAGCAGAACGTGGCGAAGAACACCGCGTAGCACAGCGCGGCGTACACCAGGACCGCGGCGCGCTGCGCGAGCGGGGCGTGGATGGGCGCGCCGGGCGCGGCG
>CAYVSR010000230.1:0-5217 GCA_964453125.1 uncultured Phycisphaeraceae bacterium
TCGCCGGGGCGCACGGCGACGACGCTGAGCGGGGGGAGCGACGGACGCATCGCCTCGAACAGGACCGGACGCGCGTAGGACCATCGGGTGACTGCGCCGGTGCGGTGCAGGTTCACGCGTCGGATCACGCTCGCGTCCGCGCCGACGCTCGCCATGATCGCGAACGGGCGGCCGCCCGCGACCCCGATGTCGATCTCGCGCACCGCGAATCGATCGACCGCGCGCGCCACGCGCGCGGGGTCGCGCGTCATGCCGAACTGCCGGGCGAGGAGGTTCTCCGTTCCCATCGGGACGTGGTAGAGCGCGGGGCGGGCGTGCCGGTCTGAGGCCGCGTTGCGCTCTTCTGGCTCGCGCAGCAGCGCACCCAGCGCGCGGTGCACCGTGCCGTCGCCCCCGACGATCACGACGACGTCCGAGTCCGGGGCCGCGGCGTAGAACGCGCCCCACTCGCGGATCGTCAGCGTCGTCGTCACGTGCCCGGCTGCTTCGAGCGCACGCACCACGGCGTCGCCCGCGGCGCCGCCCCGGCCCTTGCCCGACATCGGGTTGATCAGCACGAGCGCCCGCACGGCGGCGCCACGGTAGCGGCAGGGCGCCCGGGCTGAGGGGCGATTCACGCGCCGTTCATCGGTTTCGCGGCGTCGCGGGTGCAGACTCAATCGCCCCGCGCGCTGCGCGGGCCCGAGCGGGAGGCCACGATGACGCACCGAATTCGTCGCACCGAGCCCATTGGGCACATGATTCTCATCCGCGCCATCGTGGGCGTGCCGCTGGCCGCGATGGCCATCCTGCATCTCACGGGCTGGATGCCCATCCGCGTCGTGCTGGACGCGGCGCACGTGCCGCTGGTCGGCGTGTTCAGCGTGGCGGCGCCGCTCGCGGAACTGGCCGCGGCGTTTCTCATCGTGTTCGGCGCGTTCGCGCGCATCGGGGGCGCGGTGGGAGCGGTCACGATGCTGGGGGCGATCTTCGCGCACGTCCGCGCCGACTGGCCGGAAGAGCCCCCGATCATCATCCCGGGCATGATCTTCCTCGGCTGTTGCTACATCGTCGTGCGCGGCGCCGGGGCGTGGAGCGTGGACAGCCGCGGCCCGCTGAACCCGCTGGAAGAAGAGGCCGCGGGCGTCGCCCCGGCGGAGCCGATCGACCCGTACGCCAAACGGAACGATTTCGCGCTCACTCGCGATTCGTGACAGGCGTCGCTGTTTCGGGCAAGATAACCCGCTGGTACGCCCCGCTCCGCGCCGCAATGCGTGGCGCGGGGCGGCGTTTGGCTCCATGAGCCGCCGGCCGGTGGGGCCGGGGCTCGCCAGAGAAGGAGCGACCCCATGCGTCGATTCGCAGCCCCTGCCGTCGCCATCGCCGTCGTGATCGCACCGGGCGCTCCCGCCCAGAACTGCGCCAACACGTCCATCGGCGCGACGCCCGTCACGGACCTCGGAGCGGGCTCGTACCTCGGCGCGCAAGGGGGCCTCTACGCCGGTGGTTCGAACCTGCGCCAACCCGCCCTCGACCTGCCCGCGCGCGCCATCGGCGGTGCGCTCTCGCCGCTGAACGCGCAGGGCCAGCCCGACCCCAACGGCTGGATCGTGCTGCTCTCGATCGGCATGAGCAACACGACGCAGGAGTACTCCGCGTTCGTGCAGCAGATGCAGTCGTTCCCCAACCGACACCCGCGACTCCGAATCATCGACGGGGCGCAGGGCGGGCAGGACGCGGTGACCATCAGCGATCCCACGGCGCCGTTCTGGGCCAACGTGGACGCACGACTCGCGCAGGCCGGGCTCACCCCCGCGCAGGTGCAGTGCGTGTGGCTCAAGGAGGCGATCGCCGGCCCGGCGAACGCCGCGCCCGGGCCGTTCCCTGCGCACCCGCAGTTTCTCGAGGGGCTGCTGGGCCAGATCGCGCGGAACATCAAGGACCGCTACACCAACACGGCGCTGTGCCACGTGTCGTCGCGCACGTACGCGGGCTACGCCACCGGCGCGCTGAACCCCGAGCCGTACGCGTACGACTCGGCGTTCGCGGTCAAGTGGCTTATCGAGCGCCAGCAGTCGGGCGACCCCGCGCTCAACTGGAACGCGAGCGCCGGCCCGGTGGAGGCGCCGTTGCTGATGTGGGGGCCGTACCTCTGGACGGACGGCACGACGCCGCGGAGCGACGGCCTGGTGTGGAACTGCGCGGACACGCAGCCCGACGGCGTGCATCCTTCGCCCTCGGGTCGCCTGAAAGTCGCCGACATGCTGCGGAGGTTTTACTCGCGAGACCTGACGACGCGCCGCTGGTTCACCGCGCGCGGCGCCGACCTCAACGACGACGGCGTGATCTCCTTCGCCGACCTCAATCTCGTGCTCGGCACGTTCGGCCAGGCGCAGGCTGGCGGCGTCATCCCGCTCGGCGACGCAAACGCGGACGGCGGCGTGAACTTCGCGGATCTGAACCTCGTGCTGGGTCAGTTTGGGACGTAGGTTGGGGATAGGGTCGGCATTGACGGGGGGGGGGCGCGCGGTACGTTGGTCGCGTGGCGTTACGCGCCACCATGGCTCGGGCTGAGCCCCTCATCGGCGAGAATTCGCATGCATGTCCTGATTCGTGTCGCTGTCGGCGCCTTGGGCGTCTCGTGGCTGGCGCACGCCGCGCTCGCTGCCTCGTTCACCGTGGGAGCGAGTCTTCCGCTGCAGGCGAGCCCGCCGGGCTACACGCCCGTCTCGCTTCAGGGGTTCGATCCCTCGTTGGGGACGCTGCGGTGCATCTCGATTGCGGCGGGCGTGACGCACCACGTGGAGGGGTTCCTGGACATGATGCGCCCGCCGCACTGCAGCGGGTCGACAGGCCCGGCGACCTCCACCGTCTGCATCGGCGCGAGCGCTTCGATCGGCGGCTTCGACGCGACTGGGTTCGTGGGGCATGCCGGCGCCGCCGCCTGCGACGAGATCGTGGGATCACTCGCGCAGGGGCAGGTCTTCAACTTCGTGCCGTATTCGGTGGACGGGTCCGCGTTCCAAACGACGCTGGTCACGAATCCCGTCAGGATGCTCGCGTACACCGGGGCGGGGCCTGTCGGCTTCTACTGCGGGAGAACAACCATCGAGGATCAGGTGTCGCAGGCCGGCGCGTGCCACGGCGTGGGTGTGGCCATCGACGCGTTCTCCGCGGGAGCGTCGTTCGCGGTCACGTACATCTACACGCCGATGAACCGTTGCCCCGGCGACACGAACAGCGACGGCGTCGTGGACTTTCTTGATCTCAACGGTGTGCTCGGTTCGTACGCCGAAACCGGCCCATGCGCGCGGGGCGACGTGAACAACGACAACGTCGTGGACTTCCTCGATCTGAACGAGATTCTTGGGTACTACGGCGCGGCCTGCGCCAACTGAACACGAAAGGCGAAAGCCATGCGAACGGCTGAACGAGGTCTGGTCATGGCCGCGGCCTGCTGCCTGGGGTCACCCGCGCTCGGGGCGACGCTGGGGCCTGTCTCGGTGACAGTTATCCCTGGCAACCAGTACGTGACCTTCCAGGGTTTCGACCCCGCCATTGGTCAGCTGCGGTGCGTCAGGGTTGGTATGAGCGTGCTCTGGAACGCAGCGGGGGAGATGGAGATCTTTAACTTCGGAGGCGGTCAGGTCACGGCCACGATGTGCGTCGGCGCCTCGTGCGGCATCGGGCACCTCGACGGCACGGGCTACGTTTCGCACGCCGGCGCCGGGAATTGCACGGAGATCATGGGGGTGTGCAACGCGCCGCAGTTCCAGTACTGCGTCTATCCGTTCTCGTACTCGGGCAACGCGACGGCGACCGGGCTCGTGACGCACCCGGGCCACGTGCAGCGCTACAATGGCGTCGGGCTACACCAGCTTGCGGGCGGGTCTTCGCAGGTGGAGCAATTCATCTCGTCCTCGCCCGGATGCGGTGTTGGCCTGAGGGTCGACTCGTTTTCGGCTGCGGCGGGCTTCACGCTGCACTACGTCTACACTCCGACCAGCCATTGCCCCGGCGACACGAACAGCGACGGCGTGATCGACTTCCTCGATCTCAACGGCGTGCTGGGTTCGTACGCCGAGACCGGGCCGTGCGCGCAGGGCGATGTCAACAACGACAACACGGTGGACTTCCTGGACCTCAACGAAATCCTGTCGTACTACGGCCAGGCGTGCGCGCCGGCGACGCTCGCGAGCGGCGAGCCCGCGCCGCTCACGCCACCGCCAACTGCTTCGAGTCGTTGAGGATCCTGCGACGTCGAGAGGTCTTCCGGCGCCTTGAGGAGCCGCGTTCGGAGGAACGCGGTTGATCCCTCCGGCTTCATTGTCCATCTCGCACGTAGCGGATCGCTCCGTCCAACCCCTCGCGCGTATACAGGTAGCGGGTCGAGCCGTGGCGCGTCCACAGATCCCTCGGTGGATGGCGCCCGGTGGCGGCGAGCGCGCGGGTTGCCCAGGCTTTCAACTGCTGCATGACCCGCTCCGGCGAGAGCGGCGCGGACACCACAACATGCACGTGGTTGGTGCGCACATTGTGCTCGTGCAGGAACCACCTCTTGAGCGCCGCGTGTTCTTCGATCGCAATCGTCGCGACACGGCGATCCTCCGGTGAGAGCACACCGGGCTGGCGCTCGAGGCGTTCGCGCTCTTGTTCGAGCCTCGCGAAGTCTGGGGCGAGCCACGGCGTCCCGAACTGGTTGTGCTGGCGATCCGCAGACCCTCGCTCGTCCCCATGAAGCCACGTGCCCCGGCAGGTCCATGTGAGGAGGTACGCGAGAGGCGCGGACATGTGGGAGTTCCCGTCCGTCCGCGTTCTTCCGAACGCGGCGCTTTGCTTACGCGTCGCGACGGTTTCGTTGCGTGCTTACCGCTGGCGCCACCGCGTTCTTCCGAACGCGGCTCCTTGTCAGCGCTCACGCCTCGGTGCATGCCCCGCCAATTGTCACGCCCCCGCCAGCTGCTTCGACTCGTTGAGGATCTTCCGCAGCACGTACTGCAGGATGCCGCCGTGGCGGTAGTACTCCGCCTCCACCGGCGTGTCGATGCGGCAGCGTGTGTCGAACTCGACCTTCTTGCCCGCGTCCGGTCCCTGCGTCCTGGTGGCGACCACCTTGATCGTCTGGCGCGGCGTGATTTTCGCGGGCAGGTCGATGTCGAACGTCTCCGTGCCGTCGAGGCCCAGCGCCTCGGCGCTCTGGCCCATGAAGTTCAGGGGCAGCACGCCCATGCCGACGAG
>CAYVSR010000231.1:0-5190 GCA_964453125.1 uncultured Phycisphaeraceae bacterium
GCGGGCGCACAGGCCGATCGCCAGCGCGCCCGCGGCGTAGCCGAGATCCCGCCAGAACCGATAGACGCCGAGCGCGAGCCCTCGCGCGTGCGCCGGGGCGAGGTCGCTCACGCTCGCGCCGAGGGTCGGGTAGAGCGCAGCCATGCCCAGCCCCGCGACGACCGCGCCAAGAAGCCAGCGCGCGTCGGTCGCGCCGTCGGCGATGATGGCCACGCCGGCGGCGCACAGCAGCATGCCGGCGCCGATCAGCGGCTTGCGTCCGGCGCGGTCGCTGAGGGGTCCGGTGACGATCTGGGCGACGCCCCACGTGATGGCGTACGCCCCGGCGATGGCGCCCACGCGCGCCACGCTCGCGCCGCGGATGACCAGCAGCGTGGGCACGCCCAGCCACACGAGCGCGTCGACGAACTTCTCGACCGCGCCGGCCTGGCAGAGCGCGACCATGCGCCGGTCGCGCAGGCGGAAGCGCGGCGCGTCGGGCGCCGGAGAGGGCGCGGCGTGCGCCGGGCGCGTCTCGCGCACGAGGACGACGGACGACGCGAGCCCGGCGCCGACGACGATGAGCGTGAACCAGAACAACGAGGCTCGGGCGCCATGCGCCGAGGCGAGCCACGCGGTGAGCGCGCCCGCGACGGCCACGCCGGCATACCCCGCGAACTCGTTCACGCCGTTGGCGAGCCCGCGCTGCTCGGGGCGGGTGAGGTCGAGCTTGCTGGTGAGCGTCATGGACCAGGTGAGCCCCTGGTTGACGCCCAGCAGCGCCGCCGCCACGACGATCCAGTCCCACGTCGGCCCCCAGCGCAGCAAAAAAGGCACGGGCAGCGCGGCGGCCCATCCCAGCGCGAGCACGCGCCTGCGCCCGATGCGCTCAGACAGCGCGCCAGCGCCGAAGTTCATGCACGCCTTCACCAGCCCGAAGGCGACGACGATGGACGCGAGCAGCGCGGGCGACCTCGCCGGGAGCGCGAAATCTCGCTCGGCCAGCGCCGGCAACGCGGTGCGGACCGAGCCGACGGTCAGCCCGACGAGCAGGACCTGAAACACCTGCAGCGAGAACTGGCCAAGATTGGCGCGAACGCCGAGGGCGCCGGGTGAGTTCACACCGGGCTGGTCATGGGCTGGCATGCGTCGGGGTTCGCGCCAGGTGCGCGGTCAGGCCTTGCCCTTGAGCATGCCGCGCCAGTACATGGGCGGCAGCACGTGCTTCTTGAGCAGGTACATGCTCCGCCGCTCCTTGCTCTGGTCGAAGGGGAAGGTTTCCTGCGGCTTGAGGTCGTAGTCGAACTCGGCCAGGATCAGCTTGCCGTAGCCGGTGACGAGCGGGCAGGAGGTGTACCCGGTGTACGTCGCGGCCGGCTGCATGCCGCGGAGCGCCGCGCCAAGATTCTCGACCAGCACCGGCGCCTGCTTGCGGATGGCGGCGGCGGTCTTGGAAGTCGGCAGGCTGCTGCAGTCGCCGATGGCGAACACGTTGGCGAACTTGGTGTGGCGCAGCGTGGCCTTGTCGACATCGACCCAGCCGGCGCCGTTGGCGATCGGGCTCTTCTTGAGAAAGTCGGGCGAGGACATCGGCGGCGTCACGTGGATCATGTCGTACTTCTGCACGACCTCCGCGTTCCCGTTGGCAAGGTCCTGGAACACGGCCTCGCGACTGGACGGGCGCAACTCGACAAGGTTGTGCTGGAACTTCGCGTCGATGCCCTTCCGCTCGATCACCTTCATGAGCGACGCGGCGTACTTCGCCACGCGGAAGATCGCGGCCTCGCCCGAGAGGAAGGTCACCTTCGAGTTCGAGCGCACGCCCGACTTCCGGAAGTGGTCGTCCGCGAGGTACATGATCTTCTGCGGCGCTCCGGCGCACTTGATCGGCGGCGTGGGCTGCGTGAACAGCGCGTTGCCGCCCTTGAACCCGCGGATCGCCTCCCACGTCGAGTTCACCGTGTCGTACGAGTAGTTCGAGCACACCCCGCCCTGCCCCAGCGCCTCGGGCAGCCCCTTGATCTTGCCCCAGTCGATCTGGATGCCCGCGGCGACGACCATGAAGTCGTACCCGATGCGCTTGCCGGCGCGCGTCTTCACGCCGTTGAGTTCGGGCTCGAACTCCGTCACCGCGTCCTGCACCCACTCGCAGCCGGGCGGGATGACCGAGGCCTCCGAGCGCCGGGTGACCTCGCGCGGGCACACGCCGCCGCCCACGAGCGTCCAGAGCGGCTGGTAGTCGTGCGTCTGGGCGGGGTCCACGATCGTGATCTTCACACCCGGCGCGGTGCGCCGGAGCCGAGCGGCCACTGTGATGCCCGCGGCGCCGCCGCCGACAATCAGAACCCGCTGGTTGGACGCCTGAGACTGAGTCGCCATGGATCGCTTCTCCTGGGCGCGCAGCGCCCCCCAAACGCGCCCGAGCATACCGACCGCCGGGCCCGCCCGCGTAGAATCACGGCCTTCCTCGCCCCACCCCATCCCGTTCCACCGAGGCGCCCCGATGCTCTTCCGAATGATCTACGACGACTCGCTCGCTCAGGCGGCCTATCTCATCGGCTGCCAGCGGACAGGCGAGGCGATCCTCATCGACCCCGAGCGGGACATCGACCGCTACCTCGCCATCGCCGCGAAGGAGAAGATGAAGATCGTCGGCGTCGCCGAGACGCACATCCACGCGGACTTTCTCTCGGGCGCCCGCGAACTGGCCGAATTGACCGGCGCGCGCCTCTACGTCTCGGGCGAGGGCGGGCCGGACTGGACCTTCCGCTGGCTCGACAAGAAGGCCGGCGGGGGCGCGTACGCGCACACCGTGCTCAAGCACAACGACACGTTCAAGATCGGCAACATCGAGTTCAAGGCGCTGCACACCCCCGGCCACACGCCCGAGCACATGTGCTTTCTTGTCACCGACCGCGGCGGCATCGCGCCGGGCGCGACGCCGGAACCGATGGGCCTCCTCACGGGCGATTTCGTGTTCGTCGGCGACGTCGGCCGGCCGGACCTGCTCGAGACCGCCGCGGGCCAGGCGGGCGCCAAGGAGCCAAGCGCCAAGGCGCTCTTCAAGTCGCTCCAGTCGTTCCTTGCGATGCCGGAGTATCTGCAGGTGTGGCCCGCGCACGGCGCCGGGAGCGCGTGCGGCAAGGCGCTGGGCGCCGTGCCCCAGTCCACCATCGGCTACGAGAAGCGCTTCAACCCCTCGCTGCTGGCGGCGAAGAGCGAGCCGGGGTTCGTGTCGTACGTGCTGGAGGGCCAGCCCGACCCGCCGCTGTACTTCGCGCGCATGAAGCGCGACAACCGCGACGGGCCCGCGATCCTCGGCGACCTGCCGCGACCGCGCGAGTTGGACGCCGCGTCGCTCTCGGCGCTGGACACGAAGAAGACGATTGTCATCGACACGCGCCCGTGGGCGAAGGTGAAGGACGGGCACATGCACGGCGCGATCTATGCGCCGGCGGGCGCCAACTTCGTGCCCGTCGCGGGGTCGTACGTGCCCGAGGGGTCGCCGATCTGCCTGATCTGCGAGCCGGGTCAGGCGGAGGAACTGACGCGCTGCCTCGTCCGCGTGGGGCTCGACCGGGTGGAGAGTTTCGCGACGCCCGCGACGCTCGCCGCAGCGGCCACGAAGGGGCTTGCGCTGCAGAAGACAGAGGAGATCGACGCCGCGGAGTTCGCGCGCCGCCGGAAGGACCCGGGCCTGAAACCGTTTGTGTTGGACGCGCGCCGGACCGACGAGTTCGCCGCGTCGCACATCCCCGGGGCGCACAACATCCCGCACGTGCGCCTCGCGTCGCGCCTCGAAGAAGTCCCGAAGGACCGACCGATCTTGTGCCACTGCCTCGGCGGCGGTCGCTCGTCGTACGCGTGCGTGCTGCTGCAGCGCATGGGCTACAACGCGACAAACCTCGCGGGTGGTTTCGGCGCGTGGGAGAAGAGCGGGGGAGAGGTCGAGCGGCCCTAAGCGCGCCGGCGGTGCGCGGCCAGCGCCGCCAGCGCGGGCGCAGCGAGCAAGATCGCAGTCGGCATCGGGACGGCGGTGAATGCCATGTTGTCGATGCGGAAGCCGTCGGTGGCGCCGCCGCCCGATCCGAACCCGGTTTGCCTGACGACAAACGTGGTGAACGGCGTATCGCTGATGAACCCCCAGAACCGCGTCTGATCGATCGCGTCATGCACGGCGATCACGTCGCCCGCCGTGTTGTTGAACTCGAGGTTGTCGAACCGCTGGTCCGCGAGGTTGCTCGCATCGAACCCGAACGCGGTGATGGCATGGTCAAAGGTGATGCGAAAGGTCTGGCCGCTGAGCGCGACCGAGCACACGATCTCATTCGTGCCGTTCACCAGCCCACCGGCGATGATGCTGCCCGCGTTCGGCGCGGTTGTGACCACCTGGTTGATCGCCGAAAACCTGCCGAAGTCGAACGACACGCCGCGGAAGGCCCCGGGCGTCGGGGCGAAGGATTCGAAGTCCTGCGCGTCCAACGCTCCTGCGGCGCCAGAAAACGCCGCCCTGCTGCTGTACTGCACGACGGTCGCGTGCGCGGGAGCGAGCGCGCCAAGCGCCGCGAGGGTCGAGAGAGCAGTGGTTCGCCTCATGTGTTGCCCCTTGATGCTGCTTCAACGGAAGCGCCGGCCGCCGGGCGCTGACTGTCCCGGATCGCGACGACAGAGTACCAGTTGCAGGGCCGGAGATGGAAACAATTCCACGAGGCAATTCGACCAATGCTCTTGATCGCCGTCCAAACTCGCGCAGCGATCGCTGGACGACGTGTGTTCGGCAACTGACAGGGAGCGCGTTTGGTCTCGCACCGAGCCGCGTTCGCGCTCAACGCACCAGCGCCATCAGCCGCTCGATCCGCTTCTTCATGGGCGGGTGTGTCGAGAAGACCGAGTCCAGGTTCTGCGAGCGCTCCGCGTCGGCGCGCCCGTCCTTGTCCTCGTCGAACAGCGGCTTGACGATGTACAGGTGCTCCGTCGCGCGGTTGGCCTGGGCCAGCGGCGTGGGCGAGGCGCCCAGTTTCTGCAGCGCGCTCGCCAGCCCCTCGGGGTACCGCGTGAGTTCGACCGCGCCCGCGTCGGCGAGGTACTCACGCTGGCGCGAGAACGCGAAGTGGATGAGCGTCGCGAGGATCGGCGCCACGATCGAGAACAGCAGCGCCACGACCATGATGATCGCCCCGGCGCCGCCCGAGTCTTTCCCGCTCCCCGAAC
>CAYVSR010000232.1:0-5184 GCA_964453125.1 uncultured Phycisphaeraceae bacterium
GAGGTGGTCGTTGGGGGATGGCGCCGGCGATGCGTCCCGGGGCGCCCGGCGCACGAGCGGCGGGGCTTGCCGGGCGCGGGTCTCGTTCGTGGCGTCGCTCATCGGGCCCTCCAGTCGCATTCGATAGTCCGGCGCCCTCGGCGCGCACACGCGATTCCAGCGACCGCACCAGCGAGTCGAGCCGGTCGAGGCGCGCCGTCACGCTCTCGAGCCCCTCCGCCAGCGCGCTGAGGATCTCCGCCGGGTTCGCGTGAGCCTCGGCCAGGCGGCGCGCATCGGGCGCCCGCATCGGGCCCTGCCCCATCAGCAGCCAGTTGGCCGAGACGCCCATCGCCGCGCAGACCGACGCGAGGAACTCGACGCTGGGCGATTGCCCCTGCATATACCGGCGCACCGTCTCCGAATTGAGTCCGGTGATCTCCGCGAGCGCGCGGTACGTGCGGTCTCCCGCGATCTCGTAGAGCCGCTCGTGCAGGCCCGAGGCGTGGTTTGTCGCGGTGGCCATGGCAGCGCAGGAGTATTGCGCCATCGCAGCGCCGCCGCAAGCCTCGGCGTCAGGCCACGCCCGCGAGGCCGAGTTCCTTGCCGTGCGCCTTCATCACCCGCCTTCGGAGCAGCCCCTCGCCAGGGCCCGCGAGGTCGGGCGAGCGTCGGACCCACGCCTCCGCATCGCGCCGGGCCATGAGCAGCAGTTGCGTGTCGCGCGGGAATTCCGCCGCGCGGAAGGGCGCCGCGCCGGACTGGCGCGCCCCGATCGCCTCGCCCGGCCCGCGGATCTCGAGGTCCTTCTCGGCCAGCACGAAGCCGTCGGTCGTCGAGGCGATGACGGCCAGTCGCGCCGCGCCGTCCTCCGTCGTGGGCTGAGCGATCAGGGCGCACACCGCCTTGCCCGAGCCTCGCCCCACGCGCCCTCGCAACTGGTGCAGCTGCGCGAGCCCGAACCGCTCCGCGCCCTCCACAACCATCACGCTCGCGTTGGGCACGTCCACGCCGACCTCGATCACCGTTGTCGCCACCAGCACGTCGATCTCGCCCGCACGGAAGCGCTCCATCACTTTCTCGCGCGTTTCTCGCTTCAGGCGCCCGTGCATCGGCGCCAGACGCAGCCCCGCCAGCGGGCCCGCCTCGAGGCGCTCGAGCGTTTCTCGCACTCCCGCGGCGCCGCTCTGCCCCGCCGCCTCTCCCTCGATCGTCGGCGTCACCACGTACGCCTGCTCCCCCTTCGCCACCCGGTCGCGCACGAAGGCGTACACGTCCGGCGCCTTCTCCGGGCCCACCACGCGCGTCGCCACCGGCTTGCGCCCCGGCGGCAGGCCCTTGATCACCGACACGTCGAGGTCCCCGAACACCGTCAGCGACAGCGTCCGAGGGATCGGCGTCGCGGTCATCACCAGCACGTGCGGCGCCGAGCCCGCGTCGTCCGCCTTCTCGCGCAGCCTCGCCCGCTGGTGCACGCCGAAGCGGTGCTGCTCGTCGATCACCGCCACCGCCAGCGACGCGAACCGCACCGTCTCCGTCAGAATCGCGTGCGTGCCGACCACGATGTCCACGTCGCCCTCGCCGATGCGCCGCAGCAGCGCCGCCCGCTCTTCGCCCGCCGATGCGCCCGTGAGCAGCGCAAGTCGCACGCGCGAGCCGCCCAGCAGCGCCGAGAGCGACGCGAAGTGCTGCTCCGCCAGCAGCGCGGTGGGGGCCATGAGCGCCGCCTGCCGACCCGACGCGGCGGCCATGAGCATCGCGTACAGCGCCACCACCGTCTTGCCCGAGCCCACGTCTCCCTGCACCAGCCGGTTCGCCGGCGCCTCGCGCCGCAGGTCGGCGACGATCTCGCGCACGGCGGACTCCTGCCCCTTGGTCAGCGTGAAGGGCAGCCGGGCGCGGATGCGCGCGTCGATCGTCTCGCTCCAGCGCAGCGCGGGGGCGCGGAGCGTGGCGTCGAGGCGAGCACGGCGCATGCGCAGCCCCAATTGCATGAGCAGCAGCTCGTCGTAGGCCAGCCGCCGCAGGCCGGCGCGGGCCTCAGCGAGGTCGCGCGGGGCGTGCACCATTCGGTTCGCCTCGGCCAGCGCCGGCATCGCGTGTCGCTTCACGAACTCGTCGGGCAGGTGGTCTTCGATCATCGCCAGCGCGCCCGGCAGCACGCCGGCGACGATCCGCTCGATCTCGCGCGACGAGAGGTCCTCGGTCGCGGGGTAGACCGGGCGCAGATGCTCGTCGCGAGCCGCGGGCTCCGCGCCGGCGTCGCTGAGCGCTTCCCACGTCGGGTTGACCATCTGCAGGCCCGGCCCGTGTCGCTGCGCCTTGCCCTGCACGCGGATGCGCATGCCCGGTTTGATCCGGTCGCGCAGGTAGGCCTGGTTGAACCACACGAGGTCGAGGCGCTCGGTGTCGTCGGTCATCACGGCTTCGAAGCGCCGCTTGCCGCGCAGCACGGGGCGCGTGGCCGTCACCTCGCCGCGCGCGCTGCCGACGCCCCCGGCGACGAGCGCCGCGATCTCGCTCTCCGCCCGTTCCAACTCGTGGCGCACGGGCAGGTACCGCACGAGGTCGGCCACGGTCTCGACGCCGAGCGCGCGCAGCGACGCCGCCCGGCGCGCGGTGACTCCCGGCGCGTCGGCGATCCTGCTGGCGAGCGTCCACGTCCCGGCCGTGCTCACGACGCCAGCATACGCGCGACAAAAAAGAGGACGGCCCCTCGCGGGGCCGTCCGGTGGAGTGCAAACGCGAAGCGAGCGCCGATCAACCGCCGCCGAGGACGACGATCTCGACCCGGCGGCTCGAGGCCTTGGTGGCCTTGGGGCTGCTCGAGCCCTTGCCGACGGTGCTCATGCGTCCCGAGTCAACGCCCTGGCTGGCGAGGTACTGCTCGACCGCCTCGGCACGGGCCTGCGAGAGGGCCTCGTTGGAGCCCCACTTGCTCTTGCGGATGGGGTCGGAGTCGGTGTGCCCCTCGATGCGGACGCTGTTGCCCGAGTACTTGCCGTTGAGGTCGCGGGCGATCTTGTTCAGCGTCGCCTTCGCGCCCTGCTTGACCGTGGTCTTGCCCGAGTCGAACAGCACGTCGCCAGCGACGCTGATGACGACATCGCTGCCGCGGTTGCTGCGCGTCGAGCCGCCCATGCCGTCGTCGCCGGGGACGGCCATCGTGCCGCCCTTGGTCTGAAGCGAGGCGACCTGCTCGCTGAGCAGGCGGTTCTGCTGGCTCAGTTGGTCGTTCTGCTGGCGCTGCTGGCTGAGTTCTTCCTCCATCGCCTTGATTTTCTTGTCCTGGCAGCCGCCAAGACCGATGGCGATGGCCGCCGCGGCGCCCAGCGCAGCCGTCCGGCGCGCCCAGGCTCTCGAATTCGTGCTCGTCGTCATGATGATCCGTGACCTCCGTGTCGTTAGGCGTCGTGTTCCGCTCGTGGCGTTCTTCTATCGGCGACGCCGCCGATGTTGCCCCAAGGGTTCCGCGTCCGGCGCGCACCGCTGCCTCAACACTCCGGGATGCCAACCGATCCGGCCCCGCTTGTCAAGGCGCAGCCCGTCCCCGGCCCCGCTGAACGCAGCCCGGCGCGGGCCGCTTTCAGGGCAGGTTGACCGGTGTCCCCATCAACATGGTCAGCGCCGCCTCGACCCACGGCTTCCAGACGACCACGACGACTGTCGCCAGCGCCAGGTGCGGGCCGTACGGCAGGGCCATGGCGCCCCGCCCCGACACCGCCATCCCCAGCAGCGCGTACCCCAGCCCGAACGCCGGAGCGATCAGGAACGCCAGCGAGGGGTCCACCCAGCCAAGCGCCGCTCCGACGCACGCCATGAGGTGGACGTCCCCCATGCCCATCGCCTCCTTGCCAAGGGCAATGGTCCCCATGATCCGAATCCCCCAGACCACGCCCCCGCCGACCAGCACGCCGGCGATCGACCCTCCCAGCGCCGCCAGCCAGAGCGGTGGCTGAGCGAGCCACCCGGCGGCCGGCCCGCCCGACGCCGTCAGCCACGCCCCCGCGCCGGCCAACGCCAGCACGGGCGTGCAGAACAGGAGTTCCTTGAACATCTCGCGCCGGGCGTGCGGGTATGCCAGCCAGTGCGGCGTCCCGGAGCCCTCCTCCGGCCCGCCCGGGGCCGCCGCAGGCCCGCCGAACACCACGACCGCCACGAGCAGCCCCAGCCCGGCGCCGACCGCCGCGATGCCCCAGCCCAGCGGGAAGCCCAGGCAGGCTCCCAAGCCGCAGAGGACCACGGTCCAGAACCCGCGCCGCGCTGCCCGGGGTGGCGCTGCCGTCGTCGTCGTCGCGGTGTCCTCTTCCACGGGCGCGGGCGTCCCCACTCGTGTGGATTGCTTGCGCTCGGGCACCATGGCCCGGAGGCCTGTTCCCACGATGAGGCCGAGCGCGAGCCCGGTGACCATGCCGATCATCGGCTCATCGAATCGGAGGCCCACGCTGAGGCCGACGGCCATGAGGGCGATGCCGGGGCCCGTGAACGCCGCCACGCGAACCAGCACGCCCCAGAGCGACGGCGGGGCGTCCTCCTCGACGCTCGTGGCCCCGGCTGCCGCGGCGAGCGCTTCCTTCTCCCACGCCTCGAAGTCGGCGAAGGAGCGGGCCAGAACACCCAGGCGCAACGCGACGATGGAGAGCGCGAGGCCGACCCCGCCCCCGAGCGCGGCCCCGAGCCATGGGCCCGAGGGCGTGGGGATCGTCCACACGCTGCCGGGCGCGGTGAAGGGCTCGAGCGCGCCCATCGTCCGGCCGACGGCGAAGGCGTGCAGCGGGTGGGTGAGCAGCGCCAGCGCCGTGACGAACGTGGGGATCGACAGGGGGATGGTGAACGTGCGCGCATCGATCAGCGTCATGCCCACCAGCGCTCCGACGAGCGCGAGCACGAGCGTGAACATCGGCCACGTGCGCAGAAGGCCGGCGTCGGCCCATTCGGGCGCCGCCGGGCCGGGGGCGCTGACGCCGGTCATCGAGGGCAGGTACCACGCCGCGAAGAGGCCGGCGAACATCAGTGCGCAGGCCGCTTCCACCAGCGGGTATTCGCCCGAAACGCGCGAACGGCAGAACCTGCACCGCCCGCCCAGCCACAGCCAGCCGAGCACGGGAAAGTTCTCGCGCCACGTCAGCGGCGTCTCGCACGCGGGGCATCGCGACCCGGGCCGGAAGAGCCCCTCGCCGCGCGGCAATCGGAACGCGACCACGT
>CAYVSR010000233.1:0-5180 GCA_964453125.1 uncultured Phycisphaeraceae bacterium
TCCGCCAGTTCCTCGACCGCTGCCACTTCATCGTCATCACCCACAACAAGCGCACGATGCACGAGGCGTCGGCGCTCTACGGCGTGACGATGGCCGAGCGCGGGGTCTCGCGGCGCGTCTCCGTTCGTTTCGAGGACGTCGGCGCCAACGGGCACATCCGCCACGAGGCGTCCACGCCTGCTCCGAGCGAGCCGGAAGTCTCGAGCGCGGCCGAATCAGCGCCGGCAGCAGAACCGGGCGACGGCGTGCGCAAGCCCTCGCGCGTCCGCGCGGCGCTCGCCGCGATGCGGGCAGACGCGGCGCCGGTCGCCACGGAATCCTGATCGGACCGCGATCCAGGAACGTCAGTCCCGCTTGGCAGGGATCGTCAGCGTCATCCCCGGGCGCAGGTCCTCGGGCTCGCGGATGAGCGCCTTGTTCGCGTCCAGCAGCGCCTGCCAAGCCCTGCTCGAGCCGAGCGTCCGCGTGGCGATGGCGCCCAGCGTGTCGCCTTCCCTCACCACGTACTGCGTGGCCGACGCGGGCGTCGTCGGGCGAGCGGCCTGGCGCTCGGTCGCCGGGGCTTCCACGCGCCCGTCATCACCATCCACCGGAAGGCCTTGGACGTTCTTCGGGTCCAGCGGCACGCGGAGTTTCATGCCCGCCTTCACGAGCAGCGGGTCGATGCGCGGGTTCGCTCGCGAGATCGTCTCCCACTTGCGGCTGTCGCCGTAGACCTGCTTGGCGATCGACATCAGCGTCTGGCCCGGCTGCACGACGACCTCGCGGAACTGCGGCGCGACCACGCCGCTGCGCTGCGCGGGCGGCGCGGGCTCGTTCGTCGCCGGCGCCGTGGCGACGCTGGCGAGCGAGGCGATCTGGTCGGTGCGCGCGGGGGTCGTGTCGGGCTTCCGCGCCGCGAGACGCTCGGGCGTCGGCGCGGGGCGCTTGGGCTCGGCGCGGGGGCCGACGGGCTGCGAGGGCGCGTCGGTCTGCGTTGCGCCGGCGACGCGCACACCGGGTTCGCGCGAGGCGGGCGCGCTCCAGTAGACGACGCCCCAGAACACGGCGAGAACCAGGGCCGCCAGCACGTACTTCGGTTGTCCGCCACGCATGCGATGCCCTCCGCACGCCGATCGGTCGGTGTCAGGCGAGGGCTGTGCGCGCCCTCGGCGACGGATGGTAGGCCAGGCTCAGGCCTTGGCGAGCTCGCCGACGGCCCCCGAGCCCTGCCCGGGGCCGGTCCCCGAGGGGCGGCCCGCCGGGACCCGCCTCGACCAGACTATCGGCGCCGCGATGCCGAGCGATGAGTACGTCCCGACCACCACGCCCACGAAGATGGCGAAGGCGAACCCGCGGATGCTCTGCCCCCCGAGGGTGTAGAGCACCACGCACGAGGCCAGGGTCGTGCCGCCGGTGATGAGCGTGCGGCTGAACGTCTGGTTGAGCGCCTTGTTCACGACGTCGGCCGAGGCGTAGGCCAGTTTGCCGCGGTTTTCGCGGATTCGGTCGAGCACGACGATCGAGTCGTTGAGCGAGTAGCCGAGCACCGTGAGGATGGCGGCGACCATCGCGAGGTCGATCTTGAACGGCTGCAGCCCCAGCGCCGTGGCCACCCCGGGGAAGCGCTCGTAGACAAACTCGACCACGGCGATGAGGCCCACGGCGATGAAGGCGTCGTGGATGTCGGCGACGACCGCGGCCACGGAATATCGGACCGAGCCGAACCGCACCCAGACGTAGATCAGAATCCCCAGAATCGAGAAGGCCAGCGACGTGGCCGCCTTCCCGACAAACGTGGCCGCGATCGCCGGGCTGAACGACTGCATGCCCGCCAGGCTCGAGCCCGACTGCATCGCGTCGCGGACCAGCGCCACCTCCGGCTGGGCGATCTCGGTGCGCCAGCGGGGCTCGTCGTCGAAGAACGAGAGCGACGGCTCGGCCGTCACGAACGCGGCGCTCGTCACGGCCTCGGGCGTGCCCTCCAGCACGACGACCTGCGCCGTCCGGTTGGACGCCTCGCTGTGGTCCGGCTGGGCGCGCATGGCGGCCACGCGGGAGCGCAGTTCATCGAGCGAGGTCGGGGGCTCGATGCCCGTCGCCACGACCGCCACGCCGCCGACCAGGTCGTGCACGTCGTCACGCACGGTGGGTCGTGCGATGCTGTCGCCCAGCGCGCCGGACAGGATCGGCTGGGCCTCGAGGCTCGCGGCCTTCAGTTCGACCTTCTGGTCCAGCACGTCGCGGAAGGCGGTCTTGAGCGCCTCGCCGACGCCCTGCGAGTCGTCCCACACCGTCTTGATGGTGAACGTGTCGCTGGTGACCTGGTCGCGCTGCGGGTTCACCGCGATGACGTCCGCGTTGATCAGATCGGCCTGAGGCGAGCCCGGCGTGGCCGCGCCGGCAAAGGCGCGGAGCCGCTCTTCGACCTCCGCCCGCGTCAGCGTCATCGGCGCGGCCGGCTGCGGCCCCGGACCGTCGGGGTCGTTCTGGCGGAATTTGAGGGTCGCCGCCGTGCCGCCGCGGAACTCGTTGTCGAGCAGGTTGCTCCCCTGCACGATCATGGTCACGAGGCCGAGGGAGACGAGAAAGGCCGAGACGATGTAGAAGCCCCAGCGGTACTTCATCCACGGGATGCGCGGCTCGAGCGCCCGGCCCAGCGCCGGGATCGCCAGCGGGAGCATCGACATGCGCTTCCAGCCCATCCACTGCAGCCCGACCTGGAAGATCAGACGCGAGACCGTCAGGGCGCAGAAGAGGGTCGTGGCGATGCCGATGCCCAGCGTGACGGCGAAGCCCTTGATCTCGGTCGTGCCCGTCCAGTACAGCACCAGGGCGACGATGAAGGTGGTGAGGTTGCCGTCGACGATGGCCGCCAGGGCCCGGTCGAAGCCGAGGCGCACGGCGTTGCGGAGGGTCTGGCCCGCCTGCAGTTCCTCGCGGATGCGCTCGTACACCAGCACGTTCGCGTCCACAGCCATGCCGAAGGTCAGCACCACGCCCGCGATGCCGGGCATCGTGAACGCCGCGCGACCGAGCGACATGAGGGCCAGCAGGAACAGCGCGTTGCAGCAGAGCGCGGCGACGGCGACGACGCCGGCCTTGAAGTACCAGAGGACCATGAAGCCCGCGGTGAGGCAGAGCGACCAGATGCCGGCGACCACGCCCAGGCGGAGGTTGTCGGCGCCCAGTTCCGGGCCGGTGACGTCGACGTGGATCGGCGATTCGCCGAGCTTGGCGGCGAGCGAGCCGGCGCGCAGCGTGCGGACGATGTAGTCCACCTCC
This sequence comes from uncultured Phycisphaeraceae bacterium, assembly GCA_964453125.1. Taxonomy (GTDB): domain Bacteria; phylum Planctomycetota; class Phycisphaerae; order Phycisphaerales; family UBA1924; genus CAYVSR01. The sequence goes on from CAYVSR010000233.1 coordinate 3,265, forward strand.
GTCTGCTTGAAGCCGCCCGAGCCGCCCTCGATGGTGCCACGCACCGCGATGCGGCTGTTGAGGCGCGGCGCGGTGTAGACCTTGTCGTCGAGCACGATCGCCATCGGCTTGCCGACGTTGGCGCCGGTCAGTTCGCCCAGCAGCCTCGCGCCCACGGCGTCCATCTCGAAGCCGATGCCGGGCAGGCCGTTGCGGTCGGGCTCGGCGAACGCGTTGGCGACCCCCCACTGCCCTTCCGCCTCCGTCAGGCGCAGGCCCGGCGAGTCGTGCAGCAGCATGTAGTACACGCCGTCGCGCTCGGCGCCGACGAACCCGCGCAGGGTGAAGAAGTCGACGGGGCCGGCGGCGAGCAGGCGGAAGTCCTGCACGCTCTCGTACCAGGTCTCGATGTCCTCGATCTCGTACCAGCGGGCGTCGCTGGACTTCACGCCCTTGGGGCCGCGCTCCTTGAGTTCCTGGCGCAGGCGGGCCTCGTCCGGCCCGGCCTCGCCCGGCTGGAAGGCGATGCGGAAGTGCAGCACGCCGGCGCCGCGGAGCAGGCGGATGAGGTCCTGCGGGTCGTCGAGGCCCTTGCGCTCGCGCGTGTAGGCGTCGAAGGCGGCGATGGCGGCGTCGATCTTCACGACGGCGTCGGGGTGCTGGGCGCGGAGGCGCTCGAGGGCCCGCGCCCGGGGGCTGGCGATGACCACCGCCTCGTTCTTCTCGCGGTCCAGCACGGTCTTGGTGTCAGCGGGCAGTTGGAGCGCGGTGCGGACCTCGTCGGGATTGACGGCGGCGGACAGCGCGGCGTTCCGCGCCGACTCGTACGCGATCTCGGCGCTGGCGGCGGCCTCGACGAGCGGGTCGATGACGGCCGCATCGGCGCCGGACTTTCGAGCCTCCTCGAAGGCGTTCCGCGCGGAGCGGGCGGCGTCGGAGGCGTCCGCGGCGGCGCGGATGGCCCGCTCGCGATCGGCCGAGCCCGACGAAAGCGCGACGATGGCGCCGTCGCGCTCGGGGCCCGAGAGGCGCACGGCGCGCTCGAGGGCGCCGGGGTCCAGCGCGTCACGCTTCAGCGCGGCGAGCGACTCGTCGAGCGTCCGCTTGAGTTCGCGCACGCGGTCGCTCGGGAGAGGCATCGCGATCTCGATGCGGTTCTCGCCCTGCGCGACCATGCTGATGTCGAGCGCGCCGGTGGGGTTCACGCGCTTCTTCAGCACCTCGATCATGCGCGAGAGCGTGTCGCCGGCGTTCTCCCGCGCCTCGATCTCCACGGGATAGACGAGGCTCACGCCGCCGGCGAGGTCCTTGCCGCGCCGGAGCTTCTCCTCGGGCGGGATGATCGCCCAGACGGAGACGGCGAGCGCCGCGACGACGATGATCAGGTTTCGGATCAGGTTGGGCATGGGGTCCGATCGTGCGTTCGGGGCTCGCCGGCGCACGCGCGGGCGCGCCGGTGGTCGTGGTCAATCGTGCGCTGTGCGGGCGTCAGGAGCGTGCGGGCTCGAGCGCCGGCTCGTCCGCGCCGGCCGGGCTGCGCTTCAGGACGGTCTGCACCGCGGAGCGGACGACGCGCACCTTCGTGTTCGTCGCCTCGTCCACCTTCAGCACGATCTCGTCGTCGCGGACCTCGGCGACCGAGCCGATCAGCCCGCCGATGGTCTGCACCCGGTCGTGGCGCTTGAGCGACGAGAGCATGTCGGCGCGCCGCTTCTTCTCCTTGCGCCCCGTCAGCGTCTGCATCACGATCATCAGCACGATGAACCCGCCCATCATCAGCAGCAGCCCCGAGCCCCCGAACGGGCTCTGCGTGGGCGGCGTGCCGCCGGCGGGCTGGCCCGTCAGCGGCTGCGCGCCGGCCGGGGCTGCGCCCGCGCCGGCGTCGGCTCGGCCGGCCACCGGCGGCGAGACCGCCTGCGCGAGCGACGGCGCGCCCA
>CAYVSR010000234.1:0-5153 GCA_964453125.1 uncultured Phycisphaeraceae bacterium
CGGGGCGGAACTCGCCGGGCAGCGCGGCACGGCCCGCCACGTCGTCATGACCCTGGTGTGGATGGTGAACTACTGGGGGCCCAAGCTCCTGCAGCTGTTCAACTTTCTCGCCGGGATGGCGCTGGTCGCGGCGATGGGGTTCACCTGCGCGCAACTGTCTCGACGGCGCGAACTGGTCGCGGCGGTCGCGGGGGGCATGAGCCTGCACCGCCTCGCGCGCCCCTTCGTGCTGGTGGCGCTGGCCGTCACGGCGGCGCAGGCGGTGAATCACGAGGTGTTCGTGCCCGCGGTCGCCCCCCTGCTCACCAGAAGCCCGAGCGACGCGCTGCGCCGCGAGGTGAAGCCATTCCAGACGCCGCTGGTGAAGGACGGCTCGGGGCGCCTGTGGTACGCGTCGGAATATGACCCGCGAGCACGCACGCTGCGCGACGCGCGAGTGTGGGAGCGAGACGAGTCGGGGCGCGTGACACGGCGCGTGAGCGGCGCGCTGGCGAAGTGGGACGGCGGCGCCTGGGTGTTCGAGAACGCGCGGGTCGAGACCGGCGCGGGGCCCGCCCGGCCGGAGCGCGCCGCCGCGGAGGCCGGCGAGACGGTGCGCATCGCGACCGACCTCGACCCCACCGGCCTCGTCGCCCGCACCTTCGCCGATTTTGGCCAGAACCTCTCGTGGCGCCAGATCGGACGCATGTTCGACGGCGCCCCGGTGGACGCGCGCACGCGCGAGCGGTTCGAGCGCGTGCGCTGGGGCCGGCTCTCGACGATGGCGAGCAACCTGCTGGCGCTGGTCGTGGCGCTGCCGTTCTACCTGCTTCGCGAGCCGCGGAGCATGCTGGGCCAGACGGTGAAGGCGGCGCCGCTGGTCATCGGAGCGCTGATCGCCGCCGTGATCGGCCCCGCGTTCGCGCTCCCCGGGCTGCCGGTCTGGCTGGGCGTGTTCGCGCCGACGCTGGTGCTGCTGCCGGCAGCGGTGGCGGCGGCGGTGAGCGTCAAGACCTGATCGCGCGGTCGGAGGCGCCCGCTCACGCCGGCGGCTTGGGGGCCTCGGGCTGCTCGGCCGGCTCCGGCGCTTCGGGCGCTTCCTTCGCTTCGGGCTTCTCGGCGCCCGCGGGCGCGGCGCCCGACAGTTCCGAGGCGTGCACCGGCCCGGCGGAGAACACGGTCGCCTGAATCTTGGCCGGGCCGTCCGCGCGGAGGATGAGCCCCCGCGCGTCGGGCATGATGATGATCAGGTCTTCGATCGCGAACGTGCCGCCCTGCAAGCGCGCGGGCTCGGCGACCGAATACCCCACGGTGAGCCGGTTGGCGAAGCGGAGCGCGACCGGCATCGGTGGCTCCTGGCTCGAGCCGTGCTGCTGCTGGGGCTTCTTGCCCCCGGTGTAGGCGTCGCGGAAGGCGTTCCACCAGAGCTGCGGGTCCGCCGGGGCGTCGAGGTACTCGCCGTAAGCGTTCTTCGCCTGCGCGACAAACTCCGTGAGCTGCTCGTCCGTCAGGTCGTTGGAGGCGGCGGTGGAAAGGCTCGCCCGCGCCGTGGTGAGATCGCCGCGCTGCAGCGCGATCAGGAAGTCATTGGTGACGGCGACCGGGCGCTTGAGGTACCACTGGTACGCCGAGTACGCGCCCGCGCCGATCGAGCCCCACAGCACGGTGGAGATGATGCCCAGGAAGATCGCCGTGGCCGCGAGCCCGCGACCGCCGAGGCGCCCGCGCGACTTCGAGATCAGCACGAGCGCCGCCACGCCGAGGATCGCCGCCACGGGCCCGGCGCCGATGCCCAGGAACGGCACGCAGCACGCGGGGATGGAGAGCAGCAGCGCGCCCAGCGCCAGGATGGACATGCGGCTCGGGCCGTCGTCAAGTTCGTCGGCGTGGCGGCCGCGTTCGGCCGGGTAGTTCGCGTACGGGTTCTCGCTCATGGTGTAAGAAGGTACCCCTTCCCGGGTGGCGGCGTCGCACGCGGGTGGAGCCGACGCCGTTCGCCCGCGCCGCGGGGGCGCGTCAACCCGGCAGTTGTTCGTGGACCGCGCCGAGCCATTTCGCGCGGAGTTCCCGCGCGACCGGGCCCGGCGCCCCGGCGCCCACCACGTGCCCCTCGATGCGCGTGACCGGCAGCACGCCCCAGCCCGAGTTGGTCAGAAAGACCTCGTCGGCGCCGAGCACATCCTCGATGGTCAGCGGAAGGGCCGCGCACTCGAGCCCGAGTTCGCCCGCGCCGTCCAGCACGGCCATGCGCGTGATGCCCGGGAGCGTCGGACGCGCCGGCGCCGCCCCGCCCGAGGCCGCCCGCGGATCGGGCGCGTCGGCCGGCGCGCCGGCTTCGTATTCCCCCCACGCCGGCGGCGTGCGGAGCAAACCATCGCGCACCAGGAACACGTTGCTCACCATGCCGCAGGCGAGGTGATTGGTCGTATCGAAGAGCAGGGCCTCGGCGCCGCCACGCGCTCCGGCGATGCGGAGTTCGCGGAGGCGCCACCAGTAGTTGAGCGTCTTGTGCCCCGCGCAGGGGTCGGCGTGGCTGATGCGCGTCTCGGCGAGGGCCACGGCGACGCCGCGCTCGAACATGGCCTCGGGGTACTCGGTGGCGCGCTGAGCGACGATCAGGATGGTCGGGTCGGCGCCCTCGACGCCGGGGCGCCCCGGCGCGCCGTGCCCGGCGCCCCCGGTCAGCGTGAGGCGCACCCGCGCCCGATCTTCTCCGGCGCGCTCGACCGTCCGGCGCACCGCTTCCGCGAGCGGGTTGATGCGGAGGCTCTCGGTGAGCCCCAGCGTGCGCGCCGAGCGCTGCAGTCGCGCGAGATGGTCGTGCAGGCGGAACACGCGCCCGCCCGAGGCGTGCATCGTCTCGAACAGCCCCACGCCGTGCTGCACCCCGGCGTCGAGCGCGGAGACCATCGCGCTGTCGCGCTCGGTGAACTCGCCGTTGAGCCAGATAGCGGTGGGCATGCGCGCGCCGGTCAGGGCGTGGTCGGGCGCTCGGCGCCGGATGCGGCGCCGGGAGGAGCATCGGGCGGCGGGGTCGGCGCCGGCTCCGTCGGCTTGGGCGCGGGCTCTTGCGCTGGGGCCGGCGCCGACGACGGGCCGGGGCGCGAGCCCGCCGGGCCGGACCCCGGCGCGACGATCGGCGCCGGACCGTCGTTCCGCGCCGGAGCGCCGACATCCTTCTCGAAGAACCGCGGCGCCATCCAAATGACCGCGTGCGCGCCGAGCACGAAGCCCGCGTGCGTCGCCGCGAACTGGAGGAGTTCGTCGCGCCGGAACCGGAAGGTCAGGAGCAGCGTGCCCAGATAGCACGCCAGCCCGAGCGAGAAGGCGAACGCGCCGTCGAACCATGGGTAGCCCGTCGGCGCCGCGCCCAAACGCCACACGAGGTGGAACAGCCCGACCGCCGCGAGGATGCGCGCGCCCGCGAGTTTCCAATCTCCCAGCGGGCGGCGCTGGCTCTTGGCGAACACCCACGCGGCGGCCAGACCCAGCGCGGCCGCGATCGGCGCCAGCAGCGCGATGCGCCCCGCGGCGTAGTACCACGCCTCCTGCGCGCCCGGCGCGCCGGCCTGCGCGGCCTTCTCGGCAAGAATCCCCGCGCGAGCCGCCGCGGCGACGATCGCGGCGACGCCGATGCCGAACGGGAACTGCCAACCGAACCACCCCGGCCTCGACAGCGCGTTGGGAGGCGGCGCCGGCGCCGATGGGCCGACGGGCGCGGGCGCCGACGCCCCGATCGCCTCTCGACCCGAGCGCGGGGCATCGACCGGGGGCGCGGGCGGCGGACCCTGCTCCTGCTCGGGCGCGGGCTGTGGGGCGACGTCTGTCATCGGGCACGCCTCTCCGGGTGCGTTGTTCGGAGGATACCGCCACGCATTCCCGCGGGCGTTGGGCGTACACTCCGGGCTCGGCGGCGTTGGCCGCACGCTCGCGTTTCGAACCCGCTCAGCGCCGCCGGGCGCGGGGCGGGCCCCCAAAGACCTACCCGGCGGTCAATCCGGCCCCTCGGCGCACGCCAGCGATGTCGCGCGCCGCCCACGCCGGCCAGGCCGCCGAACGCGAGCGAGCGCCCATGCCGATTCTTCCCCTGCCGCAGTTCGAGGCCGACATGGCCGAGGCCGAGCGCGAGGCGTACGAGCGCCTCAAGCCGCCCACCTCCATCGTCGTCCGCTTCGGCGCCCTCAAGATGGTCGGCGAGTTCCCGTACTCCGGCGACGCCAAGCCTGGCTGCGGCAGCAAGCTCGTCGTCCGCACGCACCGGGGCATAGAACTGGGCGAGATGCTCACCAGCACCTGCCCCAACGCCGGCTGCTCCAAGAGCGTCACCCGGCAGCAGATGCTCGAGTACATCGAGAACTCCGGCGGCGCCGACTACCCCTTCCACACCGACGGGCGCGTCATCCGCATCGCCACCGTGGAGGACATGAACGAGCAGTCGCGCATCGAGGCTCAGGCGCCCGCGATGCTCCGCGCCGCCCGGGCCTTGGCCATCGAACTGGCCCTGCCCATGAAGGTCGTCAACGCCGAGCCCATCCTCGGGGGCGACCGCCTGACCTTCTACTTCACCTCCGAGGACCGGGTGGACTTCCGCGACCTCGTCCAGCGCCTGGCGCGCGAGTTCGGCGCCCGCATCGAGATGCGCCAGGTCGGCGCCCGCGACGAGGCCCGCATCGTCGCCGACTACGAGCGCTGCGGCCAGCACTGCTGCTGCAAGCAGTTCCTCAAGGTCCTCAAGCCCGTCTCCATGCGCTCCGCCAAGGTGCAGAAAGCCACCCTCGACCCGCTCAAGATCAGCGGCAGGTGCGGACGCCTCATGTGCTGCCTGCGCTACGAGGACGAAACGTACGAGACCCTCAAGAAGAAACTGCCCCGCATGAAGAGCCGCGTGGGCACGCCCGAGGGCCCGGGCATCGTGGTGGACACGCAGATCCTCACCCAGCTCGCGCTGGTGCAGCTCGAGCGCGAGAACAAGCGCATCGCCGTGCCGGTCGAGGAACTCAGCGAGCCGGGCGAGTACGTCCCCCCGCCGCCCGCTCCCGAGCCCCGCGTGCGCGACGCCGGCGCGCGCAGGCCCGACGACCGGCGCCCGCCTCAGGGCGGCGCCCCGGGTCAGCGCGACTCAGGCCGACGCGACGGCGCCCCGCGCGACCCGCAATCGCGACGCGACGGGCCAA
>CAYVSR010000235.1:0-5141 GCA_964453125.1 uncultured Phycisphaeraceae bacterium
GGTCCCCGCCACCGAGGGCGACGCCGGCCGGAACGCCGCGCGATCGGCCGCCTGAACCGGCGCCGGCGCCGCTTCGCCCGCGGGCTCCGGCTGCGCCGCGAGCGTCGCGCCCGCGAGCGACCCGCTCGCCATTCGCGGCGCCGAGCGCACTGGCTCGCCCTCGAACAGCGTGCGGTGCTCGGCCTCAGAAACGAAATACCGGCGCCCCGTCCCCTTCTCCTCGACGAGCCAGAGTTCGACGCCCAGCGACACGAACGCCTGCACCAGCATCTCGTCGTGCCCGCCCCGGCGCGCGGAATCGACGATCTCCGCGAGGATCGGCGCGAGGATCTTCTGGCGCTCGGTGTCGTTGAGGTTCTGCACGCCCATGCCCGGCAGCGCCGCGATCGGCGCCGCGTCGCCCATGGTCGCGCTCTCGGCCACCACGATCTCGCGGCACGCCAGCGCGATGAACGCGCCGGCCGAATACGCCTGCGTGTTCACCCACGCCACCGTGTTCGCCACCGGGCTGTTCTTGATCGCGTCGCAGATCTCCAGCGTCGCGATGACCGCGCCCCCGGGCGTCTTGAGTTCGAACACCACCGCGTCAGCGCCCGCGCTCGCCGCGGCGGCCAGCCTCCGCTTCACCGAATACGCCGTGACGTTGGTGATCGGCCCCTCGATCGTGATGATGAACACGTTGCGCGCCTGGCGCGCCGAGGGCACCGCCACGCCGCCGGCGCCGGAAGGGGCGCGATCCGCCCCGCGAGCCTCGCGCACCGACGCCCCGGGCCCCCATGAACCCACGAGCGCCGCCAGCATCGCCACCAACAACCAAGCCCTGCGTCTCACGTCAAAAGTATAGATCGGCGCTCCCGTGTGGGATTCCATCGGCGCGCATCGCAATTCCACCCATGCCCACCCGCGCCTGCGCCGCTCAGGCGTCCGCCTGCTCGAGCGCCCAGCGCATGCCCGTCTGTTGCGCGCCCGCCCCCGCGGGCGTGCAGTCGATGTGCACGCAGAAGAACCCGCCGTCCTCCCGCACGTGCTTCCGCACCAGCGGCCAGATGATCTCCCGGTCCGTCTCCGGCAGCGGCAGGGCGTCCAGGTCCCGCTCCTCGTGCCACTCCAGCGCCCCCTCCCGGATCACCCGCTCCTCCACGGCGACCGGGCCCACCACCCGGCACCAGAAAATGAGCCAGTGCCCCTGCCCCTCGAACCCCGCCTCCGAGATCACCCCCGCGAGCCTGATCCGCTCGATCGGCACGTCGATGCCCGCCTCTTCCTCGATCTCCCGACGGGCGCACTGCAGGGGCGACTCGCCCGTGTGGGTGTCGAGCTTCCCCCCGATCGGCGAGCACATGCCGAAGTTCGGCGACTTGGCGCGCCGGATCAGAAGCGTCCGCCCCCGGTCGTCCCGCAGGTCGCAGAGCACGGCGATCTTGTACGGCAGGCCGGGCGTCGGGCCGGTCGGGTCGGGCATGGGGGGAAGATAGGGGAAACCGGCGCGCCTCAGCCGCGCCGGCCCCGCGCCCCGCGTGCGCCGCGACTCGGCGCAATTCTTTCCGCGAACGCCTCGGATTTCGCCGATTCAGCATCCTTATATGAAGGAGAGCCCGACCGTCGCCGCGCCCGCGGGCAACGCCCGCGCCGGCGTCTCGCCAACCATGGTCCGCCCAGCGACCCAACACGCCCCAGGCGCCCACCGCGAGTGGGACGTCCGCGCCAAGCGCTGCTACCTCATCGGCATCGGCGGCTGCGGCATGTCGGGCCTCGCGCGCATGCTCCGCGCCCGGGGCGCCAGTGTCACCGGCTCCGACGCCTACCCCTCCTCGTTCACCGGCGCACTTCAGGCCGAGGGCGTCGAGGTCGGCTTCGCGCAGGGCGCCGGAAGTCTTCCCGAGGAGATCGACCTGGTTATCGCCAGCGCCGCCATCAAGCCCGACAACCCCCAGATGGTCGAGGCCGTGAACCGCGGCCTCCCCGTGCTCACCTACGCGGACGCCCTCGGCCGCTGCATGGTCGGGCGCACGGGCGTCGCCCTGGCGGGGACCCACGGCAAGAGCACCACCACCGCGATGCTCGGCGTCGCCCTCTCTGAAGCGGGCCTCGACCCGACCGTCATTGTCGGCGCCACCTGCGCACAACTCGGGACAGCGGGCCCCGGCGGCAGCGCCGGGCCCACGGGCTTCCGCCTCGGCGCCGAGACGATTCCCGCCGGCTCCCTCGCCGGGTCGCCGGGCCTCATTCTCGTCGAGGCGTGCGAATTCAACCGGTCATTCCACAACTACCGCCCCGTCGTCGCCAGCATCAGCGCGGTCGAGGCCGACCATCTCGACATCTACGGCTCGCTCGACGCCGTCGTCGAGGCCTTCCGCGACTTCGCTCGCCTCATCGCCCCCGCGCGCGAGGGCGGCAAGCTGATCATCGCCCACGACGGCGCCCACCGGCGCGAGGTCACCGCCGGCGCCGAGTGCGCCGTCGAGACCATCGGCTTCTCGCCCGCGGCGGACTGGACGGTCGGCTACTTCCCGCAGTCGCGCCGCGTCACCCTGAGCCGCGGGCGCACCGAGGTGGCCACCTGGCGTCTGGGCCTGCCCGGCGAGCACATGGCGTTCAACAGCGCCCTGGCCTGCGCCTTGGGCGTGACCGTCGGCGCCGATCCGCAGGCGCTCGCCCGATCGCTCGAGGGCTTCCGCGGCGTGGACCGGCGCGTGCAGTTCCTCGGCGAGCGCCCCGTCGCCGGCGGCAGCGTGCGCGTGTACGACGATTACGGCCACCACCCCACCGAGATCGAGGCGACGCTTCGCGCTCTCCGCGAGTTCGAGCGCCCGCAGGAGCGCGCCGGCCGCCTCATCTGCGTCTTCCAGCCCCACCAGCACTCGCGCACACGGTTTTTGCTTGAGGAATTCGCCCAGTCGTTCACCCACGCGGACGTCGTGATCGTGCCGCACATCTACTTCGTGCGCGACTCGGAGATCGAGAAGTCCAAGGTCTCGTCGGCCGACCTCGTCGATCGTCTGCGCCGTCGCGGCAAGCGAGCGATGCACCTGTACCCGTTCGAGGCCATCGTCGAGCACCTCGAGGAGGCCTGCCGTCCCGGCGACGTGCTCGTGGTGATGGGCGCCGGGCCGGTGTGGGAGATCGCCAAGGAATACCTGAAGGGGCGCTGAGCGCCCCGTCGAGACCCACGTGACACCGAGCGCCCTCGTGACCACCCCCGCGGTTGAGACCAACGCGCCGATCCCGACGTGGTTCGGCGTCGGCGGCGGCGCGGACGCGCTGGCCCGCCCGAGCGGCGTGGGAGAACTGCGGGCGCTGCTCGCCGAGCACGCGGGCAAGCCCGTTCGCACGCTCGGCGACGGCGCAAACCTGCTCGTGGACGACCCCGGCGTGGACGGGCTCGTCGTCTCGCTCGAGAGATTGCGCGCCGTCGAGCGCGTGCCGGCGCCGGGCGATGACGAGCACGTGACCCTCCGCGTGGGCGCGGGCGCCAACCTTCCGCGCCTGATCACCGACACCGTCCGCGATGGTCTCGCCGGTCTCGAGACGCTCGCCGGCGTGCCCGCCTCCGTCGGCGGCGCCATCATGATGAACGCCGGGGGTTCGTTCGGGCGCATCGCCGAGAGTGTGGGGCGGGTGCGAACGCTCGACCTTCAAGGGCGCGAGCGCTGGACTGATCGCGCTGACATCGCGTTCGGCTATCGGTGCAGCGGGCTCGAGGGGCTGCTCGTCGTCGAGGTGGAGTTCGCGCTGCGCCGCACCGAGGGGCAGGCCGCCGCGGCGCTGCGCGAGCGGATGAAGGAAATCATGGCCCTCAAGAAGGCCAGCCAGCCGATGGCCGAACGCAGCGCCGGCTGCTTCTGGAAGAACCCGCTCGCCCCCGCCGGTTGGACGGGCCCTCGAACACCCGACGGCCTGCGCATCGGCGCGGGATGGCTCGTTGACCACGCCGGCCTCAAAGGGCTGCGCGTCGGCGGCGCCCGCGTGAGCGAGGTGCACGCCAACTTTGTCGTCACCGACCACGACCCCGGCGGCGCGCCCCGGTGCAGCGCGGGCGACGTGCTCTCGCTCATGCGCGAGGTGCGCCGGCGCACGCTGGACCGCTGGGGTATTTCGCTCGACCCCGAGGTCGTCGTCTGGCGGCGCGCGGAGTGGGACCCCGCACGGGGCGGGAGGGCCACGCTGTGAGCGGCGCGCGAACCACCGTGCTCGTGCTCGGCGGCGGCCCCGACGCGGAGCGCGAGGTCAGCCTCAAGAGCGCCGCGCGCGTCGCGGCCGGCCTGCGCGCCGCCGGCGTCTACGCCGTCGAGGAGCGCACCATCGGCGCCGTCACGCCCGCCGAACTCCGCGCCCTGCCCGGCGACGTGGTCTTCCCCGTGCTGCACGGGCCCTACGGCGAGGGCGGGCCGATGCAAGACCTGCTGGAGGCCGATGGTCGCCCGTACGTCGGCTGCCGGCCGGGCGCCGCGCGCCTCGCGATGGACAAACTCGCGACGAAGATCATCGGGGCGCAGTCCGGCGTGCTGACCGCGCGCGCGTGCGCCCTGAACCCGAAGGACGACGCCTGCCCGCTGCCCCTGCCGGTGGTCGTCAAGCCGGTGTTCGAGGGCTCGACGATCGGCCTCTTCGTCTGCCGCACCGACGCCGACTGGCGGCGCGCCCACGCCGAGACCGCTCGCTCGGGCCGGCCCGCGATGATCGAGGCGTTCGTGACGGGGCGCGAGATCACCGTCGGCGTGCTCGAGCGCGACGGCGCCCTCGCCCCCCTGCCGATCATCGAGATCACCCCCGCCGAGGGGCTGTACGACTACGAGGCCAAGTACACGCGCGACGACACCACGTACGCCCTCAACCCGTCGCTCCCCGGGCGAGCCGCGGACGAGGCTCGGCGCGCGGCGGTCACCCTCGCCGAGGCCCTCGGCGTCCGCCACCTCGCCCGCGCCGACTTCATCGTGGACCGCGAGGGCCGGGCCTGGATGCTCGAAATCAACACCATGCCCGGCATGACGGACCACAGCCTGGTCCCCAAGGCCGCCGGCGCCGAGGGGCTCGACATGGGCGCCCTGTGTTCGCATATCGTTGGATGTGCGCTGCGAGGCGCGCGGCACGGAACGCCGCGACCCGCCCCGCCTGTCCGGAACGGAGTCTGACGCGATGGC